>CASUON010000322.1 GCA_949457475.1 uncultured Lachnospiraceae bacterium | reverse complement strand
GAAACGGGCTGCTGACAACAAACGGCGCTATGCTCCCGGCTGGGTGCATAGCACCTGTTTGTTGCGGGGGTTTCCAAAGGGGGCAGCGCCCCATTTGGCACACGACTTTGCGGAGCAAAGTGTAGTGTGTTATACGCTCTGTCGGCGTTGCCCTGAAAATACCGTTGCCGCCGGGGAGGGCAAGGGCATTTGACGCGGCAGGAAAGCAGGGCTTTGTTTGGGGCTGGTAAGCCGGAAACAAAGGGCTGATTTCAGCAGCAGACAGGGCGTATTATGAAAGCCCCCGTCCCTCGTCCTCCGCCCCCGGCCTATGGGACAAAAAGTCCCAAAGCTCTGGACACCGTGACCAGATGTGTGGCCACACTCCGGGAAAAGTAGCAGGACGGCAGGAAACCGTCAAGGCTGAAATGAATGGGCTGACGCCCGGCCTTGACCGTTCCCCGCCGCCCCGCTGGATGGGTGGACAAGGTGGCCAATCCCTAAAAGTGTTTGGCCGCACTCGTTCATTTTGGGGCCTTTCTTCTCCCAAAATTGAAATGGGCGGGAAAGCCCTAAAATGGCTTTCCCGCCTTGATTACCCATTAGCAAAGACGGGCGAGACTGTCAACGGCGGCGCTGAAAGCGCCGTTCATCTTGACCGTTGACTGGCTCGCCTGGCTTTGCTACTGCCCGTAAGAGATGGAAAAACAAGATGGAAAACAAGGTTAAAAATGGTTGACAAGTCTATCGGATGTGTGTTATACTGTGCGACAGTTTGAGATTGGAAGGAGGCTTACGTGTGTTAATTTGTGTACGCTAATAAGCAATAAAAAGTAGAAGTACCTTTCCACATGATGGTGGGCTTTTTTTGCGTGCGTATGCAAAGGAACACGTAGGTTTGACACGAGCAGTCTTTGAACTGTATCGTGGTGTTTTTTCGTGCTTTGTTGTTATGCAGGCGTCTGCCCTCTCTGTGGGACAACGCCTGCTTTTTATTGCAGAAACAAAGGAACAATGCAATAAAAAAGGAGGTTCGCATTATGACCCAAAACAACAATTCATGGAGAAAAACTTATTTTACACTTCTTGCCGGACAAGCAATATCCTTTATTAGCAGCGGTATTTTGCAAATGGCCATTATCTTTTATTTGGTTGCGAAAACTAATTCTGCAATCATATTGACGGCGGCAACACTGATTGGATTTTTGCCGCAAGCCTGTTTAGGCCCGTTTGCAGGTGCTTTTGTTGACCGGCACAGCCGTAAAAGCGTAATGATTGGTGCGGATTTGATAATTGCCGCCGCTGGCGGTATTCTGGCGCTGGTGGCGTTTTACATGGAATTGCCCGTATGGTCTATTATGGTTGTCCTGTTAATCCGAAGTGCGGGAACTGCTTTTCATTCTCCAGCATTCAGCGCAGCAACACCTATGATTGTGCCAAAAGAGGAACTTACAAAATGCGCTGGTTACACGCAGACCATGCAAGCAGTAAGTGCGATTATCAGTCCAGCTGCCGCAGCGTTTTTATATGCTGTTTGGCCTCTTAATGCAATTATATTGTTAGATATTGTGGGTGCAATCCTTGCCTGTGTGACTGTTGCGATTTCGTCCATACCAACGCCTGAACTATGTCCAGAAACGAAAAGACAACAGTTTTTACAGGATATGAAAGAGGGGTATGTGGTATTAAAGCAAAACAGGGGCCTCTTTGCTCTGCTCTGGATTGGTGTAATTTATATGTTCTTTTATATGCCAATCAGTACGCTTTTTCCTCTCATCTGTATGTCATACTTCAAAGGAACACCGGCCCATGCCTCTGCCGCTGAAATTGCTTTTGCGGTTGGTATGCTGCTTGGCGGAGTCATTCTGAGCATTTGGGGCGGTTTTAAGAAACGGCGGTACACCATCGGTCTTTCCGTTCTCCTGATGGGCGTTAGCAATATGCTCTCCGGGCTTTTGCCGCCAGACGCATTTCTTGTCTTTGTTGTGTGCTGTACTGTTATGGGAATTTCCGCTCCATTTTACGGTGTGCAAAATGCGATTTTTCAAGAAACGGTCAAACCAGAATATCTGGGGAGAGTTTTTTCTCTACTGACAAGCGCCGCTTCCCTCGCCATGCCGTTTGGCCTTGTCATTTCCGGGCCTCTGGCGGAGCGGCTGGGAGTTGAGAAATGGTTTGTCATTTGCGGAATTGGCATTATCATCGTTGCGCTTGCCGTATTTTTACTACCCGGTTTGAGAGAGATTGACAATACGCAATAATCAACTGCACCTTTTTCTATTACTAAACAAAATGCCTGGATGGTGGTTCTGAAAAACCAGAACCGCCGTTCAGGCATTTTTTATCTTCGTCCTCTCTGCGGTTTTGGATTCTTCAGCAAGTCGGATTTTTCCGCAATCTTTTTCAGCCACTTCCGTTCTTCTACTGACAGCTTCCTAAAATTCAGCTTGAGCCGTTTGCAGATAAACGCCAAGTACGCTTGTTCCGTGTCGCTGTCCTGGCTGACGATTTCACCAGCAGTTTCCAGCATTTCTTTTAGCGGGTTATCCTCTGGGACGCTGAAAAAATCGTCCTTGTGTGTTTCCCGCAGAGCAAGGGCAATCCCGTTTATGTCCCGTTGTATCACATAGCGGCAAAACTCGTCCTCATCAATATGGGCGGTGATAAGCTGTCTTAACTGCGTATCACTCATGCCAGGATTATGCTTTTTTATAACAGTTGCGCTCATCGTGTCCACTATGGCGTTTGCACCCTGCGCCTGTTTCAGTGCCGTTCCGTTCACATAGATTTCAAGGTCAGCCATCAGCCGGGGGAAATCCGGGTGCGCCGCCAGCTCACACAGCAGGGTATTGTCTATCCTCCCGCTTTTCAGCAGGTCAATCATTTCATCACTCAAACGCAGGTCTGCAAGATCGGCGTTTGGGTGATTTTTCATTTCAGACAGCCCCAGCAGATAATCAGCGGTCACACCGTAAAACTTCGCCAGCCGGATAAGGGCATAGTGGCTGATGTCCTTGAAGTCTTCCGTTTCGTAACTGCCCAGCGCAGACTTGGAAAGCCCGGTCTGCTCCGCAAGCTGCCCCAGCGTCAAGCCACGCTCCACACGTAGGTCTTTTAATCGCTCTTGTATGGATAAAGACATATTCACCCTCCTTGCTAGCTCAACGAAAGAGAAGCCGTTATGCTATGTACTATGCTCATAGCATAACGGCATAGGCATTTACAGTTTTATTTTACCATTTGCTACATCTTCACGAAATTTATCAACAAGCTTCGCTGTCAGCTTGGATTTACCGTAGTGTTCAAGTACAAAAGTACGATAACTTTTTCCATCTACAAGCACATCACTTTTTCTGGTCAACAACCAATTTCCGTTACCTCCTCCCTGTTCTCTAATATTCCAGTCTTTCCCATATCTTTTATAGATTTCATCTTTTTTACCTTGAACAGACATTGATTCGCTTGGAATATAAACAATTTGCATAATAGCTCCTCCTTTATTTTGTGCAAGAAGACCAGAAACCTGAATTTGTCTTTTATCTTTTTTTGATTATATCACAAATCCGAGAGCGTGGAAATAGGGAGTTTTTCAGGCTGATTTCCTACCTCTTGGATATACGGCACAGGCGGTCAAAAAGGTGTAGACTTGGGATAGTTCATCGATGGACAAGCACCTTGGAAACAGAACACGCCAAAGAAAACGGAGGGACGCATGAGCAAAAGACCCTATCAACACCTGCCGCCGCTGGAACACAGGCCGGACGGCTCC
>CASUON010000321.1 GCA_949457475.1 uncultured Lachnospiraceae bacterium | reverse complement strand
TTAAATCGTAAATTCACGGCATAGATTACGACAGTTCAAGGCAAGGTCAGATGGCATAAGAGAAACCTTTAAATCAGGTTTCAAACCAACCAAAGCCGCTTTTTTAGAATCAAAACGGTCATTATGTACTTTTCGTATGTGGATATTTGTGCTATTCTTAGTGATGATAGGTTTAATAACCGAGCAGTTAAAACCCTTATCACGAAGATAGCGGGAGAGTGGGTAATGACGAATTCCCGTGGATTCGAGGAAAAACTGCTGGTTTGGAAGTGCGATAGACATCCATGAGAAGCCAGCGCCGGCATCAATACCAACAGAGATGAATAAGTCATCAAGATTAAAAATAAGTTTGTTTGGCATGAGCAGAGGGAACCGGCAGAGATCGTAAGCAAAAAGCAGAAATCAACTATCGTTTCCTTGCGGGGTATCAATGTGGTATTGCTTGAAGAAACCACAAGGAAGGCACAAAAAATAAGAATCATGGAGAGAATGGATAAAAGAATACTGGGCAGGTGACTTTTATGAGGTTGTTTTTAATTGAAGATGATAAGAAGCTGCGCTTAGAACTGATATGCTTTTTACAAAAATATGGGTATGACTGCGCATTTAGCGATGATTTTGAAAATATGAAAGAAACGGCGCTTTTGGCTGACGCGGACTTGATTCTCCTTGACTTGAATCTGCTTTTCGGGGACGGCTATCAGCTTTGCCGCCAGATACGCATGGTATCTGATGTCCCGATTATTGTAGTGACAAGCCAGAACAGTGATATGGATGAATTGATGTGCATGCGTCTGGGAGCGGATGATTTTGTGGCAAAGCCCTATAACGCGCAGATCCTTCTGGCAAGGATTGAAGCCGTATTACGCCGTAAAAACCAAAGCGGCAGAGACACCAGGTTAAAGTATAAGGGATTATGCTATGATGCGGAACGGGGGATTGTCACTTTTGAAACACAAAAAACAGAACTTACGAAAAATGAAGGAAAAATTCTGTCTCTCTTAATCCGGCAGGAAGGAAAAATCATTTCCCGCAGCGAGTTGATGGATGCCCTTTGGCAGTCTGATTTGTTTGTGGATGATAATACGCTTACCGTCAATGTGAACCGCTTGAGGAAAAAACTTTCCGGGATTGGTTTGGAGAATTTTATCAAAACAAAACACGGGCAAGGGTATTCTCTATGAAAATAACAGATTTTTTTAAAACCAAATGGATTTTTTTGTTGCTGCAGTCGGCGCTGTTAGCGTTTCTCTTATTTGTGCTCAGTTTTTTTGATGTGGCTCTTTCCATAAAGTTTCTGACGGCAGGATGTTTTCTTCTTCTGCTTTTTTCCAGTATGATGATTGAATATTTCAGGAAGAAAAGATACTATTGTAGGCTATATGGCCTGCTGGACGGGCTGGATCAAAAACGGTTTTTGGCTTCTTTTATGGAGGAAGCAGATTTTGTAGAAGGCAGGATTCTATATGATATTTTGAAACAATGTACAAAATCTATGAATGACGAGGTGGCCGCATACAAAGCGGCGAATCAGGACTACCGGGATTATGTGGAAACATGGATTCATGAAGTGAAGCTGCCGATTTCCTGTCTGAATATGATTTGCCAGAACCATCCCGGGGCGCTTGCCGAAAGCATTCTTGAGGAAACGCAGAAGCTTGATTTTTACGTGGAACAGGCGCTTTATTTTGAAAGGAGCCTAAATTTTGAGAAGGATTACATTGTTCATGGCGTTTCTCTTGCAAAAATCGTGACTTCGGCCGTCAAAAAAAGGTCCAGGCAGCTGATCGCGGCAGGATGCGTCCCAGAGTTTCATCTTCCAGACTGCAAAGTATATACGGACGCCAAATGGATTGATTTTATTTTAGGGCAGCTTCTGGCAAACAGTCTGAAATACCGCAAGGAGCCCTTTCATATTTGCTTTTCAGCAGAGTGCAGAGAAAACAGTATCATCCTTAAGATGGAGGATAATGGCATTGGGATTCCAAAACAGGATATGCCCCGCATATTTGAAAGGAATTTTACCGGGGAAAATGGAAGGAAATATGGAAAATCTACCGGAATCGGGTTGTATCTGTGCAAGAACCTCTGCGAAAAAATGAATTTGTCCATTGCGGCCCAGTCAGAAGAAGGGGAGGGGACAGCCTTTTTTATCACGTTCCCAACCATCCAAATAGATGGCTAAGAAGATTTGCACAGGAAACAAATGTGACAGGATTGTTCGTTTTCCGTAAGGAAATCCGATGGAGTTATTGCGTTTGTTCTTTTATACTTTATGCTACAGACAACAAATAAAGAAAAGGAGCAAACGAATATGAAAATCAAAAAAAGGACTTTACTATTGGCGCTGGCGGCTGTTGCGGCTGCGGCATTTGTGTTATTTCAATTATATGCGGCATACGCGCTGCCTAAAATGGATGAAGAATCCATGACACTTTCAAAAGAGATTGAGGCTTCCGGGAAACCTTCCGGTATTCTGGCAAACTATCAGTCATGTAAGGATGGGATGATACCTGTTGTGGATAAGGCGGAAGGAGGTATTGCAATATCTGCAAAGGCAGCGCCAATTCTGTTTGCCGGGGAGTGCAGTGTAAAACTGTATTATGTACATGATAAGGAAAACTGCGGTTATTCGGAAGAAAATCAAATTTGTACGGCAGAGGATTACGGCAGCTGCATTGTTTCTGAAGGGCTGAAAAAGAATTCTGCAGGATATTATGTGTTTATTATTGAAAACCTTGATACTCTGGATTCTGGACATTATTATATTGCGTTCTGGGACAAAAATAATATCCGCAATGCTTCTATGGATTTTATTTTGGAGTAATGGGAGGGACATATGGAAAAAGTATTGCAGGTCAACAACTTACAAAAATATTATGGCAATCGGGGAACGATTACAAAAGCGGTTGATGGCATCAGCTTTTATGTTGAAAAGGGCGAATATATTGGTATCATGGGGGCATCAGGAAGCGGCAAGACCACCTTGCTTAACTGTATATCCACCATTGACGGCGTCACCGCAGGGCAGATTATGATTGACGGGAAAGATATTACTTCCCTGAAAGCATCCGCTTTGTCGAAATTCCGCCGGGAAAAGCTTGGGTTCATATTTCAGGATTTTAATTTGCTGGATACACTGACCGCATATGAAAACATTGCGCTGGCCCTTACCATTTTAAAGACAGATACAAAAGAGATTGACGCGCGGGTCAGACAATCTGCACAAATACTGAATATTTCAGAAGTGCTGGATAAATATCCTTATCAAATGTCTGGCGGCCAGCGGCAGCGCGTAGCCGCCGCAAGAGCCATGATAACAAATCCAGATTTAATTCTGGCAGACGAACCTACAGGGGCTCTGGACTCAAAATCAGCAAGGATGCTTTTGGAAAGTCTGCTGGAAATGAATGAAAGAAGCCATGCCACCATCCTTATGGTAACCCACGACGCTTTTGCCGCCAGTTTCTGCCGCCGGATCCTTTTTTTGCGGGATGGCCGTATTTTCAATGAACTGCTCCGGGGAGAAGAAACAAGACAGGCGTTTTTTGACCGGATTATGGAAGTGCTTTCCTTGCTGGGGGGTGATTTGGATGTGGGCTAAGCTGGCTG
Organism: uncultured Lachnospiraceae bacterium; assembly: GCA_949457475.1. Lineage (GTDB taxonomy): Bacteria > Bacillota > Clostridia > Lachnospirales > Lachnospiraceae > Eubacterium_J. The sequence continues at coordinate 157 of CASUON010000321.1, read as the reverse complement.
TAAAGAATTTTGGGAAAAGTTTTCAAGATTATGCAATCTATTTTTTTACGCTTGTAATAGGGGTGGCCATATTTTATATGTTTAATTCGGTTTACGCCCAGCAGGAGATTATGTCGTGCGCCCGGCGGCGCACGTTTCTAACCGGTGCAAGTCCGGA
>CASUON010000320.1 GCA_949457475.1 uncultured Lachnospiraceae bacterium | reverse complement strand
GCAGCATGTGGAAACGCGACCGCCGGCTAATGGGACAGACCTCCTTGTGGATGTTTCCGATATACGGCATGGCGGCGATCATCGGCCCGGTTTCGTGCCGCCTCAAAAAATGCCCGCTGCTTGTGCGCGGCGCGATCTACAGCGCGGGCATCTTTACCGGGGAATACGTCAGCGGCAGTTTCTTAAAAAAATATAAAATGTGCCCCTGGGACTACAGCCGCGCGAAAGCGAACATCGGCGGCGTCATCCGTCTGGATTACGCGCCCCTTTGGATGTTTGCTGGCCTTGCTTTTGAAAAAATTCTGAATATTACCAACAGAAATTGAATTTTTCAGTCTTGAATTTTGTCATCCAGTAGTATATGATTGTAAAAATACCTGAAAAAGGCTGGATGCGCTGCAGCCTTGCCAAAACCCAGGTTGCAGCCTAAAATTCAAGGAGGTCTAATATGAAGCATTTATTAAATCCGCTGGATCTGTCTGTGGAGGAACTCGATTCCCTGCTGCAGCTTGCCGGAGATATCGAAGCCAACCCTGCGAAATACGCGCACGCATGCGCCGGAAAAAAACTGGCGACCTGTTTCTATGAACCAAGCACTAGGACAAGGCTCAGCTTTGAAGCCGCCATGCTAAACCTCGGCGGAAACGTACTCGGGTTTGCCAGCGCCGACAGCAGCTCCGCGGCAAAAGGCGAAAGCGTATCGGATACGATCCGCGTTATCTCCTGCTATGCAGATATCTGCGCCATCCGTCATCCAAAAGAAGGCGCCGCATTAGTTGCCAGCAGCCATTCTTCCATCCCTGTGATCAACGCGGGCGACGGCGGCCACCAGCACCCGACACAGACACTTACCGATTTACTGACGATCTATTCCCTCAAAGGCCATTTCGACCATTTAAAAGTCGGCTTTTGCGGCGACCTTAAATTTGGACGTACCGTCCATTCCCTTATCAACGCTCTGATCCGCTACCCTGGCATAGAATTTATTTTAATATCACCGGAAGAACTGCGTGTGCCCGGGTATATCCGCGAAGGGGTGCTCGACGCCAACCAGATTCCGTACACAGAAGTGGAACGGCTAGAAGACGCCATTTCAGACCTTGATATTTTGTACATGACCCGCGTACAGAGGGAGCGTTTCTTTAACGAAGAGGACTATATCCGGATGAAGGATTTCTATATCCTAGACCGTGCCAAAATGGAGCTTGCCCCAGAAAAAATGCTTGTGCTCCACCCGCTCCCGCGTGTAAATGAAATATCTGTTGAAGTAGACGAAGACCCAAGGGCGGTCTACTTTAAACAGGCGCAGTACGGCGTCTATGTCCGTATGGCACTGATCTTAACGCTGTTGGGTATCCAGGTAGCATAAAATACACCCTTGCATGATATGCGCTTTTCCGTTGGATATCAAAGCAGCGCAAACGGCATAGAGGCGGCATCGGCTGCGTTGCGGGCGGGCTTTGCGCTTTTCCGTTGGGGATCGAAGCAATATAAGGGAAAAAGGAGGATGAATATATGCTTAACATTAGTGGAATTAACGAAGGTTTTGTATTAGACCATATCAAAGCGGGCATGAGCCTTCAAATCTACCATGATTTGAAATTAGATACGCTAGACTGCTGCGTCGCGATTATTAAAAATGCCAAAAGCAACAAGATGGGCAAGAAAGACATCATAAAAGTCGAATGCCCAATCGACGCCCTAGACTTAAATATCCTTGGGTTTATCGACCATAACATTACCGTAAATATTATCAAAGGGGACAAAATTGTCGAAAAACGGGTGCTGTCCCTTCCAAAGGAAGTAAAAAATGTCATCCGCTGCCGGAACCCGCGGTGCATTACTTCCATCGAGCAGGGGCTGGACCATATATTTGTACTGGCAGACCCGGAAAAGGAAGTGTACCGCTGCAAATATTGCGAGACGCGGTTTAAAGATAAGCGCAGGAGATATCGGGCCTAGAACTACTATATAAATAAAACAGACTGCCCGCAGGCGCAAGATTTTTTCTGTATACTTGTTCCTGCGGGCAGTCTGCTCAATTTCTTTTCATTTATCTACACGTTTTGATCGATTCTATTTCTTTTCATTTACCTGCTCGTTTCGGTTTTTCCCCGGCTGCGATTCCCGCACTGGCTTCGACGTTTTCTTTATCTGCGGCTTCTGCTCTGGCTTCACCTTTTTCTCCGGCTGCGGCATCCTGCCGTAAATCTTTGCCAGCTCCCTCATAAACAGCCCTGCGCGCGCCGTAAGCTGCCCAGGCAGCAAGCGCCATTTCCAGTTTTTGCCAAGCGTAGACGGCTCGTTCATCCGGGCGCGGTTATCAAGGAGCAGGTAATCCTGCAGCGGGACGATGCACAAATCCGCCGTGCTCGCATGCGCCATGCGGATGATTTCAACCGCAAGCTCGTCCCGGCTGGCCACCGGGCGCCCGAGATACCGCTCGATCTGGCGGTACTGCTCTTTCGGCATGCCGTCCAGCCAGCCGCGCAGCGTCTCGTTGTCATGCGTCCCGGTATATACGACGCAGTTTTTATCATAATGGAACGGCAGGTAGTCGTTTTCCCCCAGCATGTCCTTTGCGTCGAAGGCAAATTCCAGTACCTTCATATTTGGAAAACCGCAGGCGCGCACAAGCGCACGCACCGAATCGGTAATGTAGCCAAGGTCTTCCACAACGATATTCAAATCCCCCAGCTGCGCTTTTAACGCGTCGAACAGTTCCATGCCAGGCCCCTGCTCCCATTCGCCGAATTCCGCGGTCTTATCCGCCGCCGGGATCGCGTAATATTCGTCAAACCCCCGGAAATGGTCAATACGGACGACGTCGTACATGTGATAGCAGGCAGACACCCGGCGTATCCACCAGCGGTACCCGGTCTGTTTGTGGTACGCCCAGTCATACAGCGGGTTGCCCCAAAGCTGCCCGGTCTTCGAAAACGCGTCCGGCGGGCACCCTGCCACCGCAACCGGCATGCCGTCTTCGTCAAACTGAAACAGCTTCGGCTCCGCCCATGCGTCCGCGCTGTCAAGCGCCACATAAATCGGCACGTCCCCGATAATGCGGATGCCCTGCTTGTTTGCATATGCCTTTAACGCCTCCCACTGGCTGAAAAATTCATACTGCAAATACGCATAAAACAGTGCTTCCTGCCCCAGCTCTTCCCGGCTGGCCTTTAACGCCTCCGGGGTGCGCAGGCGGATGCCGTCCGGCCACTGCGTCCAGCTCTTGCCCTGGAACTTATCCTTTAACGCCATAAACAGCGCATAATTTTCCAGCCACTGTGTTTCCCGGTCCCTAAATGCTGCAAACTCCGCGTCCGCCGTATCAAAACGCGCAAACGCTTTTCGTAGCAGCTGGTAACGTACTTCGTACAGTTTCCCGTAATCTACATAAGAAGGGTCGTCCCCGAAATCACAGGCAGCGCATTCTTCCTTCGTCAGCAGCCCGTCCGCGATAAGCTTCTCGAGGCTGATAAAGTAAGGGTTGCCCGCAAACGTAGAAAACGACTGGTACGGGGAATCCCCATAGCTAGTCTGGCCGAGCGGCAGCAGCTGCCAATAGCTTTGGCCGTTCCTTTTCAAAAAATCGACAAACCGGTATGCTTCTTTTGAAAAACATCCAATCCCATACCGGGACGGCAGGCTGCTTACCGGAAGTAATACGCCACTTGCACGCATGTCTTGTACCTCCTCGTCTTATATTTTCTTCTCGTAGTCCTAGAGCGTGTTTGAAAAATCATTCCCGCAATCTGCACTCCCCATTTCGCG
>CASUON010000319.1 GCA_949457475.1 uncultured Lachnospiraceae bacterium | reverse complement strand
CGAAGCTGGAACATCCGAGAGGGCTTGCGGCCTGGTTCCAGCGTCCGGGTAACACGATTATCGCCTCTTTTACTCCACTCGCATATCTAATGTATAAAAAGTAAAACTGCCGTCAATGAATAGCCTGCCATTATCATCCGTAAGCTCTGCGTGTACAACTGTTATTTTAGCCCCATGCCGCTGTACCGTAGCCGTAGCATACAAATAAGCAGTGTCCGCCACCGGTTCCATATAATTCACGGACGCCTGTAAAGTAGTCACGCTGCCGCCAAATGACGCTGCCGCCACCCCCGCCAGTGTGTCCGCAAGCGTATAAGCGCAGCCTCCATGCATTCCACCATAAATATTTCGATGCTGCGCACAAAATGGAATGCGTCCGCGGGCATACCCTTCCCCTGCTTCTAGCAGCTCCATCCCAATATAGCCCGCAAATGGGTTGCGTGCAACCGCCCCTTTCATCCGTTCCATGATCTCTTCTTGTCTTTGTCCCATAGTTTCCACCACTCTGACTCGGCCTTTTCTATTTTTTTCTGATCTTTACTTTTCCGTTCGCTTCTTTATTTGGCCTTTCCGTTTTATATCATTGCCTATTATAACGGATTTTTGTTTTGTTTACAATATTATAATAAACCGATGATCCTTAAAGTTCCATTAAAAAACTTGGAGGCCATCGGTTTTCCTTCTTAAATTTTTGGACAATAAATCCTTTAAATAATCGTATCGTACGCATCCAGGCGTTTCTTTTTGGCATCCGCCAGGCTTAGGCAGTCTGCCCCTGACGCTTTTGCTATCTACCTGGCGTAGCGCCTGGTAAAACCGGTCTGTGAATGGTAAATTACAATTGCTTTCATATATACCCTGCTTGACCATCATCCGGACGGTTTGTATAATAACCGAAATACTGCTTTTTCAAAACCGGGTAAGCGCCCCTTGGCAAATAGATTTTTGTTCCATTGTCGATATGTATGCTCTGTGCACACAAGCTTTCGATATGCTGCAAGTTTACAATGTAAGATACGCCCGCCCTTACAAATTCCCCATACCCGGAAAGGCTTTCATAAATTTTTGCCATCGTAAGGCGCAGCACATACTGTTCCCCGTTTGCCAGGTACACGCACTGGCATTTCTTTTGCGCTTCGACGTATACAATATCCCGTAGCGGGATACGGCATAAACGGTTTTTAATCGGCAATAGCAAGTATCTGCGGCTGTCTTCATCAATTTTTATCCATGCTTTGTCAAGCGCCGCAAACAGCTCTTCTTCGGATACCGGTTTGACTAGGTACTGCACGGCGTCGACTTGGAACGCTTCTAGCGCATATTCCCTAGAAACGGTCAAAAATATAATCTGGCATCCAATCCCCGTGTCCCGTAGCTCCCTCGCCGCATCCGTCCCCAGCTTTCCCGGCATAAATATGTCCAGAAAAATCAATTCCGGCGCATACCCGTTTTCCCGTACTTCCCGCAAGAGCTCTTCCGCGCTGGAAAAGCGCCGTATAGAAAAAACGTTTCCACCCCTTTGCTTTTGATAAGTCTGAATCATATGCCCTAATTTGTCAAGTTCCTTTTCTTTATCGTCACAAAATGCAATCTGACACTTTCTGGCTTCTTCTTGTACTATTTTTCTGTCTGCCATATCTGCCCCTCTGAATACGCAGCCCCTATGATAGGAGCGAACCGCCCATCTTGGCCAGCGCGCCACAACGCAGCATGCCGCACAATGCCTGACGCAGCATGCCAAGCAGACACTCTGCGGCTTCTTTAAGGTACAGGTGCGTACAATATTCCACAGAGACTCCATAACCCTCCGGGCATTTCTTTACAGCGGCGCATATGCTAGAGCGTGTTTGTACATCCAAAGCCGGGAGTGGATTTGCCATATTATGTACCGTCGTATTTTGGCCGTTAACGTATACCATATAAATACCCACTTGCGAATCTGCCGCCGGATAATCTGCCCTTTTACTCTGCATGCTCTGCCCCCCCCCTAGATTTTTCGCCCTATGCAAACTATGAAATGTCGTTATATCTGTAGGCGTCATTTGCTGAAGACACCCGCTGGACTTTCCCCCCATTTCGTCTTTATCCAAACTATACATTTTCTCCTCCTTATATATTTATCTGCCACAGCCGATACCCGGTTCCTCCATGGCCTTTTTCATTTGCAAACAATGCTTGCAGCCTATCATACAGCCGGGATATTTAGTAGTATGCGCGTGACAAATATGCCGTTTTCCACCGAAAAATCCGTTTCCCCGTTATAGCGCGCTACTGCCTTCGTAATGCTAAACACCCCCATGCCGCCGCCTTTTTCAGATTTCGGCAGCCCATTATAGAAACTGATATGTTCTGTGCAGGTATTTTTACATTCAATAATTATTTTATTCCCTTTGCGGGCAATGTAAATGTGGATTTCTTGTTTGTCCAGCCCGGAACTGGCGCATCCGTGAATGGCGTTTTCAAACACATTCGCCAAAATCGCCACCCAGTCAATATCGCGTATTTTCAAATCTTCGGCGACTTTTACATCCATTACTACATAAATGCCCTGGCTCTCCGCCTTTCTCGCATAGACGGACAAAATGCTGTTTACGGCGCGGTTTGAGCAAATGTTTTTTGTCTCCCGTTGCGCCACTTCCCCTTCATACTGTTCCAAGTAGGCGTTTAGCTCATCCAGCTCGCCTTTACGCACATATTCCTGGATTAAGAGCGTATGATGGCGCGCGTCGTGGCGGATACGCGCGGCCTCTTTTTCAGATTCCCGCATCAGCTCCATTTGCTGGTACAAAAGCTGTTCGTTCGTTTCCAGCAGCTCTTTTTGCGCCTGGTAGTAATGTTCCTGCCCTAGGTGGATGTATAGATGCAGGATCGTATACTGGATTGTCCCTGCCATAAACAGGATCATAAACGCCCGCACCATATTAAAAATGGAAAACCCCTGCAAGTTCGGCCAGTAAGCCATAACCGCGCCGAACATAATAGATATTAACAGTGTTACCACACTGAATAAATCCATCTCCTGAATCAAAAAATCCACGCTGCCCAAGAATATCCGGCGCAATTTAACCCATGTAAACGCGAGGATGATAACCAAACATACAAACCGCACAAAGATATCGACCCACAAATTGCCGTTAAACCACCAGCGCGCGACGTCTACGCCGCAAAAAGTAGCAACCGAAAACAAGTAAAACGCCAGCGCCATTTTGTACAAAGACAAGTACAGCACCTCGCCGCTTAAAAGCGTACAAAACACCCCGATTACCGGAAACGAAGACACCGCCGCAAACTTGACAAAACTAGGATTCGCCAGCAGATACCACATGCTGTAGCCAAAAATAAACAGCACGCCAAACCCAATATAAATCCAAATCGTCTTTTCCATAGAAAACTTAGGGCGGTCCAGCATCAAAAAAAATGCCAGCATCAGCCCCATACTGATCGCATTGCGCAGCAACGCAACCCAAAACGTCCCTCCAAGCATAAAACCTCCTTCAATTTTTTCATTTTGCACAGCGTTATTTCATAGAAACGAAAATAACAAAAAAACCTTTTCCCCAACGCTTAAATTAACGGTAAATTTAATATACCATTTCTAAAATACAATTTCTACCTATTGGGATATTTTACAAAATAATTGGGATAATTTTCTTTTATCCAGGCCCAGCTCTATGGATTTACAGAAGGAAAAGTTGCTTTTTACGGGGTGGGGATATGCAGAATGCCTGGGACTTCTTGCATTCCGGAGCGGAACATCCGGACGGGCCTGCTGCCTGGTTCCGGCG
>CASUON010000318.1 GCA_949457475.1 uncultured Lachnospiraceae bacterium | reverse complement strand
AGCGCTTCAATCCCCTGCTGCACAAGCATCTCCGTATGCGTATCAATGCTGGAAGTCGCTTCATCCAGAATCAAGATTTTAGGCATGGAAACCATTGTCCGCGCAAACGCAAGCAGCTGGCGCTGCCCGATCGACAGGCCCGCCCCCTGTTCTTTCAGCTGCGTATCGTACCCATGCTCCAGCTTCATAATAAAATCATGCGCGTTGACCGCTTTTGCCGCCGCGACAACCTCTTCTTGCGACGCGTCCGGTTTTCCATACAGGATATTTTCCCGGACGGTGCCCTGGAAGATAAAATTATCCTGCGTCATTACCCCCATCTGCCGCCGGAAACTCTCGATCGAAACTTTTGTCAGGTCATACCCGTCCACGGATATAACGCCTTGTTCAATATCATAAAACCGGCTGATCAGATTTACGATCGTCGTCTTCCCCGCACCGGTAGGCCCTACCAGCGCGATCGTCTCCCCGGGCTGCACCTGGAAACTGACGTCGCGCAGCACTTTCGTCTCCGCTGGCGTCCCTTTGTCATATGTAAAACTGACATGCGAAAACTCCACGCGCCCTTTGATCGGCGGCAGTTCTTTTACATGCGCGCCGTCCACGATATCCGGCTGCGTATCCAGAATGTCAAAAATACGCTCCGCCGCCGTCAGGTTCGTAACCAGACTGTTGTAAAAATTACTCAAGTTCATGATCGGGTTCCAAAACATATTGATATAGCTTCCGAACGCGACCAAAAGCCCGACGGAAACACGTTCGACACCCAGTACGCGGATTCCGACCAGGTACAGCATCATTGCGCCAAACCCCCAGCAAAAATCCACGACCGGCCCGAACAAGTCGGCATACCGGCACGCATCCACAAACGCAAAGCGGTGCTCTTGCACCAGCCCGTCAAATATTTCATTCGTTTCCTTTTCCGCTCGAAAACTCTGCACAATGCGCATCCCCGCAATATCTTCATGCACATAGGCGTTTAAATTAGAAGATTTTTTGCGGTAAATCTGCCAGCGTTTATGCGTAGCCCTCTGTACCATCCAGATTCCAGCGGCCATCAACGGAATCGTACTTAAAGACGCGAGCGCCAGCCGCCAGTCTTTGGCCAGCATAATTACAACGACCCCAACGATCGTAATAAACTCCGGGATCAACGTTGTCACAGAATTTACAAATACTTCCTTTAACGCATTAACGTCCCCGATAATACGCGCCAGTATCTTCCCGGTCGGCCGGCTGTCGAAAAAAGAAAATGACAGCGTTTGGATATGAATATATAAATCCTGACGGATTTTGAGCAATATTTGATTCGAAACGACAGACATAATATACATCTGCAGCTTTACCAAAATAACAAACGCCACGTTTAGCGCAAGCGCGGCTACTCCAAGCCTCGCCAGCCCTTTTCCATCCCCCTGCGCGACATAACGGTCCAGCGCTTCTTCAATCAGCAGCGGGTTTACCAGGGAAATCCCCACAGTAGCAGCCAGAATGCATAACACGCCGGCAACCGCGCCTTTATAGGCCAGTAAATAGCCAAACAGACGACGCAATATCTTTCCCCGGTCAGTATGGTTCATCTGTTCGTCTTCACGATAAGAATTCACAGCCATTTTATCGCCTCCTTTCACGATAATACTGTCCACAGTACCTAACAATGCAACATCCGCTGTCACTTCCATTTTTCTATATAGCTGATTCGCAATACGTACCGTACTGCGCCTGGAAAGTCTCGTAATACAGCCCGCGCTTCGCCATCAGCTGTTCATGCGTCCCTCGTTCGGCAATCCGGCCGTCTTCCAAATAGAGTATCTCATCCGCATGGCGCACGGCGGAAATCCGGTGCGCAATCACAATCCTTGTCGTATGTTCCAGCCCCTGTAGCGTTTTTTGAATCTCAGATTCCGTTTCCATATCCAGCGCGGAGGTCGAATCATCCATCACAAGCACCGGGCTCTGCTTTGCCAGCGCCCTTGCGATGCTGATACGCTGCTTCTGCCCGCCGGAAAGCCCGACGCCGCGTTCACCAATCACCGTCTGGTACTGTTCGTCCATCCGTTCGATAAACCCGCTGGCCTGCGCGTGCTGCGCAGCCTTTTTTACTTCTTTCATCGCAAGCCCCTGGCGCCGCCCCATCTTTATATTTTCCTCAATCGTATCGGAAAATAAAAATACATCCTGCAAAACGACATTTACACTGCCGCGCAGCTGGTCTAACGACAATTCCCGCACATCCACGCCATCCAGGCGCACCGCGCCTTCCCCTACGTCATAAAAACGCTGCAGCAAATGGATCAGCGATGTCTTTCCAGAGCCGGTTGCCCCCATAATCCCAAGCATACCGCCGGCCGGAACATGAAAATCGATATCCTCTAAAATCTGCTTTCCATCTAGGCAAAACGATACATGGTCAAATGCCACGGAGCCTTCCACCGGTTCTAACGTGCAGGCGCCTTCTTTGTCCGCAATTTCTGGCGTATGCGCAAAAATGTTTCTAATCTTTTTATAAGAAGCCGCCGCCGCGGACAGGTCGTTTGTCAGCCACCCCATCATTTCCATTGGCCAGGTACAATTGCGGCTGTACTCAATCAGCGCCACCAGCGCACCCAGCGTCAAACTGCCTTTTAAAACCGCGGCTCCCCCAAGCAAAGTCATAGCAACCGGCAGCATCTTGCCAGTAAAGCGAAAGTACGGGTAATACCGCACCATAATTTTGGACTGGGTAATATTGAGCTCATAGTAGCGCTCGTTGTGCGACCTGAATTTTTCAATTTCGTACGCTTCCCTTGCAAATGCTTTAACAGTGCGCACACCGGCAAGGTTCTCTTCGGCAATCGTCGTAAGAAGCGCATTTTCCTCGCTGATCTGCTCATATACGACGTCTAGTTTGCGCTCTAGCACAACCGCCATGCTCCCGCAAACCGCCATCACAGCCGCAGGCACAAGCGCCAGTTTCCAGCTGATGGAAAACATACAGTATAACACGAGCGTTACATGGATGGCCACCTCGATCACAAGCATCCCCACATACCCGAGCGCGTTCCATATTTTATCCACATCGTCTTTTACCCTTGCCATCAGCTCCCCGGTACCGGTGTTGTCAAAAAAACGCATCGAAAGCGTCTGGATATGCGCAAATAAATCTTTGCGAATCTGCGACCCGATCTTGGACGCGTACTTGTCAAAAGTAAATTCTTTCCCGTATCCAAGCACACACCTTCCGATGCCGACAATCACGATCCCAATGAGCAGATTCGTCAGGCGCCCGACCTGCCCGCCAATAATAACATCGTCTACAATCTGCTGCGTCAGCTTTGGGTAGAGCATGTCCAGCACGATCGCGCCGACCATGCAGCTAATCGCAAAGACATACGCATACCAATATCGGCCTACATAATCCCTAAATTTTTTCACAATTTCCCTCCATATTTTTTCTAATATATTCTCCTTGGACACCCATATACATAAAAAAGAGGGACCCAAGGCGACGGAAAACCGTACCTTACATCCCTCATTATTTATATTGTATACAAATTATCTTTCGCCTACAAGCTGTGAACTTGTAGGAATACTTAAAGGAAAATACCTAAAAGCGGATACAGCTGCACTGTGTTGACTGGCTACTACTTTAGCATATTTAAGGGCGATATGCAAGTACTTTTTGGAATAAATTTTTAAACATTTTTCTTTTTATGTTATTTCTCACAGGGTGGGGATATGCCGAATATATTTAAAAAAATAATAGGTTGTTATCCAACAAACCGTGCATATTTTTGTATCCCGGACGCC
>CASUON010000317.1 GCA_949457475.1 uncultured Lachnospiraceae bacterium | reverse complement strand
CGTTTAACCCGGAAGTCGTGGACAAGGTGCTCGGGGACGAAAAAAAGAACGCGATTACCTGCCGTCCGGCAGACCTGCTGGAACCGGAGCTGGACAAGATCGAAGCGGAAATGAAACAGTGGAAGCAGCAGGACGAAGACGTCCTCTCCTATGCGCTGTTCCCACAGGTGGCAACCGAATTTTTCAAATACCGGCAGGCACAGCAGCACAAAATAGACCCGGATACAGCGGATACCGCAAACGGCGCGTACCCGGTCTAAGCGGATATATGGCGCGGGACAGTGGACACGCTTATAAGCCGTAACAAAGAGCAAATTATATACAAATATAATATTATACAAGCGTATGTTTAGCAGAGTAGTATACGCGGATGTAAAATAATTAATATGCAAATATAATTTCATGCCAGCGTATATTTGATAAAATAGTATACGCTGGATATAAAAAGAAATACATGCAGATATAATCTCTACCAGCGTATATTTGACAAAGTAGTATACGTTGGATATAAAAAGAAATACATGTAGATATAATCTCTACCAGCGTATATTTGACAGAACGATATACGCTGGATATAAAAATGAAATATAAGAAATAACTGGCTGAGTGATCAACGACCAAGAAAGGAAAAGCTACGGTTTTATCCGGCAGCAAGTAGATGTATGAAGAAAAAAACTTTGCTACACAGTATCTTATTCACCTTTTTATTCTGTGTCATGGTTTTGTGTTTTCAAACAAGTGTCAGAGCAGAAGGGAATTATTATCTGAAAGTCAATAAATCTACAAATGTTGTAACTGCCTATACCCAGGATAATAAGCCATATACCGCATTTGTATGTTCGGCGGGGGATGCAACGCCGCTTGGAACTTTTTATACACCTGCGAAATATAGCTGGTGGAAGTTAGACGGCCCTTCCTACGGGCAGTACTGCACGAGGATTACCGGCAACTTCCTGTTTCATTCTGTATGGTACTACCAGCAGAATAAGACGACCCAGTCTTACGTCCAGTACAATAAGCTCGGCACGCTGGCGTCCCATGGATGCATCCGCCTGACGACAGCGGCGGCAAAGTGGATTTACGACAATTGCCCAATTGGCACAAAGGTGATTATATTTAACGGCACTTCCAACGACGACCCGCTCGGAAAGCCGCCGTTTATCCATGTCAGCACGTCTGTCAGCATGGGCTGGGATCCGACCGACCCGGATCCGAACAATACATACAGCACAAAATCAACGCAGCCTAAAATCGTAATAAACGGCAAGCCGAATGTCCAGTATAAAGGCAAGTTTACGCCTGTTTCCATGACCGCGTATGATTCCGCCGGAAATGTATTAAGCAGCGCGTGGATCCGTGCAAGCGGCACGGTTAATACGAACCAGATGGGCAACTACCCGGTGACGTATTACGTTACCGATTCCTTTGGCAGGGATGCGTCCGTAACGGTCAACTACCAGGTGGGAGACGCACAAAGCCCTACAATTTCCGGCGTAAAATCCGAAGTAACAAAAGAATATAAATCTAAATTTAAGTTCCTTGCAGGCGTGAGCGCAAAGAATTCACTTGGCACGGTGCTAACAAAGCAGATTGTGACAAAAGTTCGAAAGCCTGGCACGGACAAATATAAAAAAGTGACGGAGCCAACGATTGAACTAGACCAGGTCGGGAAGTACCGGGTAATGTATTATCTTAAAAACCCGACGAACCATATGACGACGACCAAATATACAAAGATCATCGTAAAGGATACAAGAAAACCGTTATTGACCAGTGAAGATAATTTTGCAAAGCTGGAAGTCAAAGCGGGCACAAAATCAATCACGTATAAAAAACTGCTCAAAGGGGTGAGCGCACAGCTTGTTTCTGGAAAAAATATGCGTTCTAAAATCAGCATTAAAATTACGGACACAAATGGCAAGACAAAAACCGTTTCCAAAAACGGTTCTTATAATATTCCAAAAGCAGGTACTTATACTGTCATCTACTATTGTACAAATACAAACAAAAATTTAAAGACCGGCGTATATAAAGTCGCTAAAAAGTCTAGGAAATTGATCGTACCAGAGGAAGTTCGTGTAAAAGATATCAGCCACGTAATCTTGGCGCCGCAAAATGAAGTACTGACCGTTACCGGTTCGGCAATCCAGGTCATGGAAGATGTAAAAGTAATAACGACAACAACGATGACGGATAAATCAGAAAAAGTAACGGAGACAACCAAAAATATCCAATGCAGCGTTACCTACCAGGCGGACACATCCGCAGAGCCGCTAGAAATCGTGCTAGAGGAAAACAAACTGATACCAACCAAAGCCGGTATTTATACGATTACTTACCAGTATGAAGATAAAAAGGGCAATACAGCCGAATACACCCGCACAATACAGGTTATCGCAGAAAGTGACGGGCCGGTGCAGCCAGAAGCGCCGGAAGAGGCTGCCCAATAGCCTTGCGTTATTAGGGCGCCGGCGCAGAGGATTATGGGCCGGTGCGGCTGAAAGAGCCGGAAAGGCCGGCTTGACTGTGATGCAATCAATCGGTTACTACAGATAAGGCAGAAGAAATGAGCAATACAAATGGACTGACCAACCGCATCAATGAACGCTACAGCAAAATGAGCAAAGGCCAGAAGCTTTTGGCAAGCTATATTACAGACTACTATGACAAGGCTGTTTTTCTTACAGCATCAAAACTCGGGGAAGTGGTTGGCGTTAGTGAATCCACTGTTGTACGTTTTGCCACGCAGCTTGGCTATAAAGGGTACCCGGAATTCCAAAAGGCGCTGGAAGAGATGGTACGCGACAAACTAAGCTCCATGGAACGGATGGAGATTACCTATGGCAGGGTACGCCAGTCCAAAATTTTGGAATCGGTGCTGCAATCGGATATGGAAAAGCTAAAGCACACGCTGGAACGGATGGATTCCAATGCTTTTGAGATGGCGGTCGATACGATCTTATCGGCCAGGCGTATCTATGTGGTAGGGATCCGCAGCTGCGCGCCGTTGGCGGCTTTTTTAGCGTTTTATTTAAACTTGATGTTCGATGACGTGCGCCAGCTGCAAACCAATAATTCTAGCGAAATCTTTGAACAGATGGCGCGCATTGGAAAAGAAGACGCCATTATCGGCATTAGTTTTCCAAGGTATTCCATGCGGACATTAAAGGCGCTGGAATTTGCCAATAACCGGAATGCGAAAGTGATTACGCTGACGGACAGCGTGCATTCGCCCATGAACCTGTATTCTTCCTGCAACCTGATCGCGGACAGCGATATGGCGTCCATTGTGGATTCGCTTGTAGCGCCGCTAAGCGTCATAAACGCTTTGATCGTCGCCTTATGCATGCGTAAACAAGACGAGGTGGCGGATACGCTGGAATCACTGGAGGAAATCTGGGACGAATACCAGGTCGATGGAAAAGATGAAATTGACTATATCGACGATTCGTTAAAAATGCATTACGCTAAAATAGGAGACATGGATGTCTGATACGATTATGGTAATCGGCGGGGGCGCCGCGGGCATGATGGCGGCGATCGCCGCCGCGTGGGGCGGCTGCAGCGTCCTGCTGTTGGAACGGAATGAAAAACTGGGCAAAAAAATTTATATTACCGGCAAAGGCAGGTGCAATGTAACCAACGCCTGCGATACGGCGGATCTTTTCGCCCAGATTCCACGGAATGCAAAATTTATGTACAGCGCGGTGTATGCGTATGACAATTTCCGTGTCATGGACTTTTTTGAACAAAACCACACGCCGCTGCTGACCGAGCGGGGAGGGCGCGTCTTTCCGGTGTCCGGCCATGCGT
>CASUON010000316.1 GCA_949457475.1 uncultured Lachnospiraceae bacterium | reverse complement strand
TGCCTGGTTGCGGCGTCCGGGATACAAAAATATGCACGTTTTGCCGGATAACAACCTATTATTTTTCTTTTTATAGTATATTCTGGTATATTCTGCATATCCCCACCCCGTGAAAAGTAACTACCGTTCAACCTCTGGATTCACCCCCTTTGCGTATTTCCAATCAGCCTTTTTTCTGGTAAAATAAAGCAGGAAAAAATACCAGTCGTACGGCTCGCAAATTTCCATAAAAATATAAAAAGCTGCCTTACTTTATTTTACCGGCAAAAGGCAGGGGATGGAGGAAGAAAAATGGTTACATTTCTGTTAGGGCTTGCGCTGCTAATCGGGGGAGGCATTGTTTACGGCGCCTTCTGCCAGCGCATCTTTCAGCCGGATGGCCGGCAGACCCCGGCTATGGCATTCAACGACGGGGTGGATTTTGTCCCCATGGGCAAGTGGAAGAACAGCTTGATCCAGCTTCTAAATATTGCGGGGACCGGGCCAATCCTGGGGCCGATCCAGGGAATCTTATTCGGGCCGGTCGCCTTTCTTACGATACCGGTCGGCTGTGTTTTAGGCGGCGCATTCCACGACTATATGAGCGGCATGATCTCTATGCGCAATCGCGGGGCGCAGATGCCGTCCTTAATTAAGCAGTACCTGGGCAAATATACTTATATTGTATACAATATATTTGTCTGCCTTTTAATGCTGCTTGTAGGGGCCGTGTTTATCTATACGCCGGGGGATTTGTTTGTGACGCAGATTTTAAAGGCAGACAGCGGGATTTCCAACCCCGTACTTTGGGTTGTATACGGGGTCATTTTCATATATTACGTCATTGCCACTTTATTCCCTATCGACAAAATTATCGGCAAGGTATACCCTGTTTTTGGCGGCATACTGCTGCTTTCCGCCGTCGGCGTTTTTATCGGCCTGTTTCTCAAAGGGTACCCCCTGGATGAAATATGGCAGATCGGGGTATCCGGGGTACATCCGCAGGGGCTCCATTTTATCCCCGTGTTTTTTGTAACCGTCGCCTGCGGGATTGTATCCGGATTCCATTCTACGCAGGCTACGCTGATTGCTCGTACGATGAAACGAGAAAGCGAAGGGCGCGTTACCTTTTACAATATGATGATCGCGGAAGGGCTGATTGCAATGATATGGGCAGCCGCGGCGATGGGTGTCATGAAACTGGGATTTGCAAACGCAACTACATCCGCTACGGAAGTGGTCGGGATCGTGGCGAAAAGCCTGTTGGGCTCCGTAGGCGGCCTGATCGCCATTATTGGTGTTATTGTACTCCCTATTACTTCAGGCGATACCGCGCTACGCTCACTGCGGCTTATGATGGCGGATGCGTTTCATATCGACCAGACAAAAAAGAAAAACCGCCTGCTGCTCTCCCTGGCTATCTTTGCTTTTGTCGCGGCACTCCTAGTCTTTGCCAAGATGGATGCCGGAGGGTTCAATATCTTATGGCGGTATTTCGCCTGGGCCAACCAGACGATTGCGGTATTTGCTTTTGCCATGATCGCCATATATATGATGGAGCATAAGCAGCCATATGTTATGGCACTGCTGCCGGGGATGTTTTATATGTTTGTAGTAAGTACGTTTATCTTAAACGCATCGATTGGTTTTCGGCTACCGTGGCTGGCAAGCTATATCATCGGCGGATTGCTGACTTTGGCGTACGCCGGCGCAGTCCTATTTTGTGGCAAAAAGCAATACAGAAAATAAACGGTTCTTAAAAACGAATCCAAAAAACGGCTCTTGAAATGAAATTTCCCACTTCAAGAGCCGTTTCTTTTACGGCCGTTTTAACCTGGTGCCGTTCCACACTGCCAAATTCTGTTTTCGGATCGATTCATGCCTCTTTTACAGTCGTTTTATCTAGAGCGTATTTGAAAAATGCTTTCCGGCAAATGTGCTTCACATTTTGTGGAGAATCTATCCCAAATTTAGGAGGCATAGCGGGCTATGTTGACTAAATTTGGGATAGATTCTCCGCGAAATGGGGAGTGCAGATGGCGGGAATGATTTTTCAAATACGCTCTAGTACTACACCTCCGCGCATCCCAGCAAGTAATTGATAAACTGCTGCGCCGTACGCCCGGAAATGCCGCCGTGCGACAGCTCCCATTTATTTGCCTCCCTGCGCAGCT
This sequence comes from uncultured Lachnospiraceae bacterium, assembly GCA_949457475.1. Lineage (GTDB taxonomy): Bacteria > Bacillota > Clostridia > Lachnospirales > Lachnospiraceae > Eubacterium_J. The sequence goes on along the minus strand of CASUON010000316.1, from coordinate 1,685 downwards.
CTTCTTCATCCATCGTGATGCCGGCGCGCCTTGCAAGCCCGGTAACGATTTCAAAATACCCCTTCTGGCTCGGTTTGGAATAGCTGATTGTCACGCCAAACCGGTGTACCAGCGACAGTTTTTCCTCCATCGTATCAGACTGGTGCATACCGTTGTCTATATGTATATCGTCGCGGTCGCTCCATACTTCTTTGATAATATGCCGCCTATTGGACGTCGCATAAATTAGGATATTTTCCGGCTTCGTCTCCACGCCTCCTTCAATGACAGCTTTTAAAAACTTATACTCTACCTCAAATTCCTCAAACGATAAATCGTCCATATAAATAATGAACCGGTAATTGCGGTTTTTAATCTGCGCGATAATCTGGGAGAGGTCTTTAAACTGGTGCTTGTATATCTCGATCATGCGAAGCCCCTGGTCGTAAAATTCATTTACGATCGCTTTGACGCTCGTAGACTTGCCTGTGCCGCTGTCGCCAAACAGCAGTACGTTGTTTGCCCTGCGCCCTTCCACAAACGCCCGCGTGTTGTCCACCAGCTTTTTCTTTTGGATTTCATAGCCGATCAGGTCGTCCAGCATCACTTTATCCATATTATTGATCGGGTGGAATACCACCTTTCGCCCTTCGCCGCCCATAGCCCCGGCGGCGGTTTCCGAAGAAATACGAAACGCCTTGTTCAGCCCGAACATCCCGACGCCGTATGCTTTGTAAAAATCAGTGACAAAGGTAAAAAACACATGCTCGTCTTCGGCCCCTTCCAGTTTTTCGCTCAGCGCCTGCACCTTTTCGCTGACATTTTTATTGTACATCAGCTCCGGCTTGCCAATCGCCTTATAATCCGATAGCCTTGTAAAACAGTCAATGCCAAGCGCATCCTCCAGCCATTGAAAGTCATAATGGAATAGCTCGCGGAACGCCTTAAAATCATTTTTGGCAAAATAATTGACGCTCCCGTCGCTTGCCCCGGTCTTTTCACAAGTAATGCTAAACGGGTTTTCATTTGTAATAAGCAAAAAAGTCAGGTAATTATGCCATAAATTTTTATCAAAGCCATAGTCAGTCGCTACTACCAGCAGCCGCCTGACCTGCCCAAATACCCTTGCAGTCAGTTCGTCTTTGCTCTGTTCATGCGCGCGCAGGCTTTTGCAGATACTGCATAGTTCCATGAGAATCGAATCTTTTGGCAAGTCCGCGTAAATAATCATTTTTGATACGATATGATCCATATAAAAATTCCCTCCATAAATGCGGCATTAATTTCTTTTCGTTTTTCTATTTTTTCTTGTACTCCATACATCAAGGGCTTTTGCATATCTGGCAAGCGATCGATTACGCCTGCTGTCTCTTGTGCTATATTGTATAAGGCCATAACACCGCCCCTTACATCTTTGGCCTTATACAGTATAACACAACCCTCTACTTTTGGCTACCCGAACCCACTGTCGTTGCACTATCGGTTTATCCTCCTGCCTTCTGCCCTGAAATAAAAACTCATCAAAAACGCCCCTGGCCATATGTATCTATTTACAGCCAAGGGCGTTTTATATATACCTCTACATATCTCTATATACCTCTAAATCAAAAGCGTCCGCAACACGCCTCTTGCTTCGCTGGACTTCGCACCCGGTCGCAAAACATCGACTTTCCCCGTCTTCACAAAGCACTCTGCAACAAGCAACG
>CASUON010000315.1 GCA_949457475.1 uncultured Lachnospiraceae bacterium | reverse complement strand
GGCTTTGCGCCAATGCACGTAGCGCATAGACTGGCGTACTGCGCGGCTATTTGTAGATCATAAAAACTTTGCCTCACAATTTAAAAATCGCAAAAAATGGGCGAAAAAAGACGCATGGTTTCCACGCTTTACTACTCCATGCGTCTTTCTATTTTTTCTAATGAAATTCCATTTTTCTTCTGATTATGTCAACTGCATAACCCCGGATTCAAGTTCCCTCGTATGTTCCATTTATTAACATTATCCTCGCATGTTCTTTTGCTTCTCTACGAGTAGCATTATCATCCATGCCCTTTGCCGCAGATTTATAACAGCCCCGTTTCCTTTGCCGGCCGCAGTTCCCTGCAGCGGTTTAGGCACGCGTAAATCTCCTGCGTACGCGGCATCGCAAAATTGCACGGGAGGTAGCGCCCCTCGCAGATGGCTGCAAACCCTTTCTCGCGCAGCATTTTTTCCAGCAGCTTCACGACTGTCTGCAAGTCTTTTTTACCGTCAAACAGGTGTTTCCTGGCATATTTGGCCAGATACCCTAACAGTATCGTCTGTTCGCTGTCCACAAGCTGCTCCACGTAGCGCAGCTCGATGGTATCGCGGTCTATCGATACGGCGTCTTTGCCCATGCCTTTGACTTTCATCCGGTCATTTTTTACCGCCTTTTTATCCAGCGCAAACCGGCGGCAAAAAGCCGGCGGCACTACTGGGGGCGCCGGCGGGGTGTCCTGCGACAGCGCGAAAAACTGCGCGGCTTTTTCCTTTGCCAGCGCGGTAACTTCCTGCGGCTCATACTGCATCATCTGTACGACGTGGTCTGCCTTGTAAAAATAAGAGCCGCAGCTGCCGGCCACGAGTATCGTAGATACCCCGAACTGCCCATACAGCTCCCTGACCCGGTCGATAAACGGCGTAATCGGCTCCATCTGCGGATGGACGACCTGCGCCATCAGCTGGTCGCGGATCATAAAATTCGTAGCGCTCGTATCTTCATCAATCAGAAACAGCCGCGTACCCGCCTCCATCGCCTCGACGACGTTGGCTGCCTGCGAAGTGCTGCCGCTGGCGTCTTCTGTCTGGAATGCTTTCGTATCCTTTCCATTTGGAAGGCCGTTGATAAACAGGGAAATATCGGTCTGCTGGATGCTCCTGCCGTCTTCCGCGCGGATTTTTACCGCCGTATCATCCGTAATGACATACTCCCTGCCGTCCCCGGAAATGTGGTTATATACCCCGCGCTCCAGCGCCTTTAGCAGCGTCGATTTGCCATGGTAGCCGCCGCCTACGATCAACGTCACGCCCTTTGGGATGCCCATGCCCCTGACCTTTCCGGCATTAGGCAGCTCCAGCTCCACCTCCATGGATTCCGGCGCCTGGAACCGGACGGCCTGCTTCATCGGGCGGTCGGAAACGCCGGATTCCCGCGGCAGTACGGCGCCATTTGCCACAAAAGCGACCAGCCCTCGCTCCTGCAGCTGCTCCCGGATGGATTGCTGGTCCTGTGCAAGCTGCGCTACCCGCGCAAGCTCCTTTTTATCCGCGTTTTCATAAAACAGCGCTTTTTTTACACATTCTGGCAAGAAACGGAACAAAATCTTTTGCAGCTCCGCGGCGTTGATGGAACGCCCGTTTGCCGGAAACCCGACTTCCAGGCGGAAAATGAGATTCCCCGTATCCGGGTCGATTTCGCAGGCGCTGCGCTCGAGCACTTCCTGGCCCGGGCGGCTTACGGATATCAGCCCGCTTTTGCCCGAACCTTTCGCCTGGAACGAAAATGCCCCGGCCTCTTTCCCAAAACGGCGGATCAGCGCGTCGCAAAGCGCTGTACGCGTATATTTTCTGCGGATTATATCCTTTGGAAACGCCGCCTTCGCCCCGTCAATGCGCACGCTTATTTTGGACGGCGCGGCGAACGGGTCCCCCTGTACGTGGTCGATCGACAAGACATAGCCGTCAAACTGATAGGCCCCAGCGGTATCTTTGTAAGCCGGGTAGCTTCTATGGTCGATCCGGCGTAAAAGTTCTTTTAAATCTTCTGCCTGCTTCATGATCCTTGTTCCTGCCCTTCTATGGAATTATTAGAATGATTGGAATCATTGAAATCGCCTGAATCACCCGAATTACCTGAATCGCTTAAATCACATATATCGCAATAATCCATGCCGCTCTCGGAGCAGAACCGGTACGACTTGCTGTCGGCGCCGTACTTCCACGAAAGGCGCCCCTCGATCGCAAGGTAAGAATGCGCCCCGGCGACGTCTTCCAACAGCTGCGCGAGGTCAAACGCAAACGATTTTGCATCTTCTTGCTGTATACACTCGGTTTGTTGAATTTTATCCTGCAAATAAATGCGCAGCACGTATTCATCCAGGCTGCTTTCATCCTCCGCTTTCGCGTTTTTCAGATAGTAATTGCCCGAACCCGCCAGTAGGTTTTTTATAAACGCAACGCTGGACTGGATGCGGGATACCGAGACGTCTTCCGCCTCCAGGCATATCTGGTACGATAGTGAAAATTCTTCCATAGGTTCCCCCTCCCGTTATCTGTTTTTCTTCTTTGTTTTCGTTCTTTGTTTTCGTTCTTTGTTTTCGTTCTTTGTTCTTGTTTTTTGCTCTTTGTTTACGTGCTTTGTTTTTGTCTTTTGCCTTTTTATATTTTTTCCGTTTTCTCCATCTTTTCCCGAAAACGGGCATCCGTCTCGACCAGGCGCAATTCAAAGTCCCGCCGGTCTTTTTCCGCAATGCTGGATAAGATCAGCCCCGTAAAAAAAGAAATAATCCCGACCAGCCCGATAAACCCCGCTACGATCAGCGTAGGGAAATTCGGCACCGACTGGATCCGCCAGAATTTAATTAAAATCGGCATAAACAAGCCGAACGCCAAACATTCCATTCCCACCGCCAGGATGCTGAAAAACAAATCCGGTTTATAATTGCGAAACAGCTTTGCAATCGTCTTTAACACCTGCAGGCCGTCGGAAAACGTATTCAGCTTGGAAACGCTCCCGTCCGGCCTGTCGCGGTAATTGACAACCACATGCTCAATCCTCATATTTTTGTCTACGGCATGGATCGTCATTTCCGTTTCTATTTCAAACCCCCTGGAAAGTACGGGAAATGTCTTGACGAAATTATAGCTAAATCCACGGCAGCCGGTCATAATGTCCCGGATATCCGACTGAAACAGCGTATTAATCATCCTGCGCACAAGCGTATTGCCCATATTGTGGAACGGGCGCTTGTTTTCGGTATAATACGTAGAAGAAAGCCGGTCCCCGACCACCATATCCGCTTGGCGGCAAAGCACCTTGTCCGCCATTTCCCGCGCGTGCTGCGCGCTATACGTATCGTCCCCGTCTACCATCAGATAGCACTGCGCGTCCACCTCCCGGAACATCCTGCGGATTACATTCCCTTTCCCCTGCCCGTATTCCCTCCTGACAACCGCGCCGGCCTCCTTCGCCCGGGCGGCGGTATCGTCGGTGGAATTATTGTCATATACATAGACGACTGCCTGCGGCAGCTCATGTTTCCAGTCCAAAACTACTTTCTCAATTGTCTTCGCTTCATTATAGCATGGTATAAGCACCGCTATTTTATCCATTTGTCACCCTCCGGCCCTGGAAATCCCCTGTCTGTATTTATGGCACACACTGCCTATTATAGGTGATTCCCGTCAACTTTACAAGCGGTATCTGAGAAATTGGGTCTATGCAGCCATCTTGAAGGTTGCTTTTCACTGGGTAGGGATATGCAGAATATTTTTGTATCCCGGACGCCGGAACCAGGCAGCAGACCCGTCCTGATGTTCCGCTCCGGAATGCAAGAAGTCCTAGGCATTCTGCGGAAG
>CASUON010000314.1 GCA_949457475.1 uncultured Lachnospiraceae bacterium | reverse complement strand
CATAGTGGAAAAGATTATGACGTGGGGGAAGGCGTGAAAAGATGGCTGGATTCCTGGCTGGTAGCGCAATACGGGCTGCGTAGCGCGCAGAAAATCTGCAACCATTACGATGGGGCGAAGGCGGCGTGGACGGACGGGCCTTCTGAAAGCGGCGGCAGCGGCTGTGTCAGCGCCGGGACGATGATTGCGCTGGCAGACGGTACGCGCAGGAGAATTTGTGACATGAAGGAAAACGACCGGATTTTCAGTGAAGGGAAACGTATATCTAGGATTTCAGACGAACTGATTGTGAACCGTCGTCTAAAACGCTTTTACGGAATAAATGAAATCCCGCCGTTTCTGTCTTTTGAACATGCCGTTATGACGCAGGACGGATGGAAGAGCCTCGACCCGGCCAGGGCAAATGCGATCAACCCGCATTTTCATGTCGGGCTGCTAAAGGAGGGGGACGTCGCCGTAACGTTTACAGGAACTATAAAGATCAAAAAGATTACCGTTGAAACCGCCTTGCCAGGGGAATATTTTACCGGCTATGACCTGCATGTGCGCGAAGGGTGGAATTCCTATTTTGCAAACGAAGTGCTAGTGCTGTTAAATTACCCGGAAATTACATGCAGCAGGATATTGCGCAATATGCAGACGATGGAACAGGGAGAAAGGGAGAGGCTGCTGGAGCTTGTAAACAGCAATCGGCGGCTATTTGGCCAGGCATTTGGAATCGACGTTATGAATTATTTGGAGGAGGGCGTAAATGAAAAATTATAAGACAATTTCAGTCCCATCGTTAAAGCTGGACGCTGGGCAAAGGGAATTTTCCCTGCATGGGGGATTCCTTTTTGTCAACGGCGCGCCGGTGCAGAGCTATTTTTCGCGAAATATGTTCTACTGGGAAGAGGAAAACGCACAGGGGGCTATTTTTCTGAATTACCATGGGCTAATGGCGGACGTCCATATCTTGCAGGACGGAAAGAAAACGTACGGCCGCGCGGGGAGCGAGATGCATTATGCGATCAATTATAAGAACGGGCAAGGCTGCCATACGATGGACCTTTGTTTTGGCATTACGTTTGACACGAAAAAAAACGCCCATTATTATTGCGGGCTCGTATACGACGGGGAAGTTGTGATTCCCATCCCGCAAGATGACCAAAGCAAGCAGGGGCAAAAAATTATGACGGTAACAGTCACGGAAAAGGAATTGTTAAAAATCGCGCTGGATACCGGAAATTACCGGAATGAGGCTGCCGGATTCCATATTGCGGCGATGGAGCTAGTGTTTGACGCGGCATATAACAGCTGCAGCGTTTCGATTACGGAAGGGGTGCTGAATGTAGATTCATATCCGGCGTCAAACATACAAAATGACATTACCGGGGAAGATACCGCCCAGGGCGCCTGTACGTTAGATTACCAGGACGGGGACAAAAACAGCCATCATATCCGGCTGGAGGCGGATGCAATAAAGACAAAAGACGGTGTGCGCTATTACGGTTCGGTTGCTTATGATGGAAAAACGGCGCTTGGCATGCCGCAGACCGATGAGGAAAAAGCAAAACAGGGTTCTATCAGCTGCTTTAAAATTGCAGGGAAGTGGAACGTTATCCTCAAAAAGATAAAAATCCACGATGGCCTTGAAATTTCCATGAATGTAAATACGATGCCTTGCGTCATAGAAAACAAATCGGCGACAAAAACGTATTCTGCAACCGGAAAACTGGTGTTGAACGAAACGCTAAAAAACAGGGACCGTTTATTTCAGGCAAATGCGAAAATAACGGCAAAGCTCCAGGAAAATTGTGTGGCGCTCGGGTTTTTAGAGGCAAACTTGTCGGTAGACGAGCTGTTTAGCCTCGATCCGCCTCCAAGCTGTGAAATCACGGATAAGAGCGACCCGAATAAGAAAATCAAAATGGACGGGCAGGCGTACGCCCATCACAAGTCGACGGAAATACTGACGTATCTGGCGGCATATTACACCGCCGATATCAAGTGTTCGGAAGGTACGATGTCATACGCCGACCTTTACGGGTATACAAAAGAAGCGGCAAAGACGTATATTGATGACGTGCATATAAATATCCTCAAAGAGGTTGAAGCGGAAAAAGATAGCAGCGGCAGCCAGTATGTTGTGGAGTTTTTAACGAAATTCTCCGACATTATTTTATCCAGCAGCTATGCAGGTTCGTCGAATACGTATATCCAAAAAGGGTTTCAAGGGATAGACCGTCCGGTCGGGCGTTGTGAATATTATCTGTCTGACGACCATGAAAATGCGCTGCAGCGTGAAAAAGGCTACCATGCGGCAACGACAATTATTGATAAATATGTCTATGCGTCCCTCGTCCCGGGGTTATCGAAATATATGGGGGCCGATGCGGAAAAATGGGCGGAGGAGCTTTATTACAACGCGGTAGACAAGCTGCCGATGATTCAACTGCAATGCATTGGGGACCGCAATAAAGGGACCCATATTTCCAAAATGCTGGCGATTTTGGATCATAAAAAACGCAAGATCAAAGACAAGTTCGGCGGCGAGGTTTTAAAAGATAGCGGGGGCCATGAGATGGAAATGCCTTACGCAGCGGCGCTTTACGCGCAAATATTTAACTTTTCCCTTGCGGAGATTGAAAACCAGTTCCAGGGCATTGACGGGCAGGCCAGCTTTTTTAAAATTTTAGAACTTTTCTTTGGGGATTTGTACGATAAGATTGCAGGCAAAAAGATATCGGATATCCCGCAGGAAATTTTAGACGAGCTGGACAAGGAGCTGCAAAAAGGCAGGGAAGCGTTTATCGAAATACATATCGCGCAGCTGCAAAACCTGATTGGTTTTATGACGTCGATCGGCGATTATTCGTCCGCATTCGTCAAATACGGGCAAGATGTTAAGTTATTCGGTAAGTTTAACAGCTGCTTGCTGTATGCGCTAATGGGCATGACCTATGCTTCTGTATTGGGGGACTGGGATTCGCTTACGGATGAGGAAAAAGCGCAGAGCCTTTTGGGGTGTATCCAGTCCATACTGAGTACGGTACGCCAGGGGCTGATCTGGTCTTCGGTGAGCAAGCTGTTAAACCCGGAGATATCCGCCGCGGAACGGGTGGAGGCGGCCTACCGCCTAAAATTCAGCGGGACGGATTTTGAGTGTATCGAACGCATGATGCCGCAAGTAGACGGGGAAAACGTAAACCTGACGGAGCGCCTGGAACAGGTATCCAGGAAGTATTCATTTTCCATCAAAGACGAAAACGCGGCCGAAGTCAAATTATCAGGCCTTTCCAAATTTTTTGCAGGGTTTGAGATCGTCTTCCAGCTGCTTAATATAGCATTGATGGCGTTTGCCTTTATTATGTCTGTCATTGATCTGGTCAATTTGTTTAAATACTCCTACAGCGACGCGCTCAAGGCGGTAGCTGTGATCAATACGGTTGTTATGGGGATTGCGTTTATCGCGGGGGTCGCGTCCTTTGTGATCTCGTTTACCGCCCTGGCGACAACTTCCGCCATTGCTTCTGCGATCCCGATCGTGGGGGCCGTCTGCATGCTGGTCTCCTTTGTATTTTCGATTGTGGAAATGTTTTTATACCCAAAGGAGAAAAAACCGGCGATTCAGCTATTGATCGAAGAACATCTTGCGGTTACGGTAAAATCGCTTGCGGAGCCGTCAAAGGAATGGGAGGAAAAAACGAAGGGGAAGAATGCGCGGCTGGCGATTGGATAAGTAAAAGGGGAAGTAAGCGCAGCTGGCAGCTAGTATTTGTATAAGTTTGCATAAGTAAAAAGAGGTTGGTGTCCTAGAGCGTGTTTGAAAAATCATTCCCGCAATCTGCACTCCCCATTTCGCGG
>CASUON010000313.1 GCA_949457475.1 uncultured Lachnospiraceae bacterium | reverse complement strand
GATACTTTTACGCAGAATGCTTAGAATTTCTTACATCCCGAAGTTGGAACATCAGAGAGGGCTTGCGGTCTGGTTCCAGCGTCCGGATAGCAAAAACTTAAAAACTATTCCAAATTTTCCATTGCGTTTGTGGATTTTGTAAATTTTTGTAGTTTCCTTTTGAAAAGTATGGTAAAATGTCTGGATAGAAAAATGAATCTTTTGCAAAGGAAAGCGTGTTGCTATGCTTGCTGAAATAAAGGGAAAAATAAACAGCCTGAATACAAATCTTACCGAGCTAAGAGAAGATGAGCTGACCGGAAATTTTTTTGGAAATATGCGTTATATCCCCTTTACGAAGGGATTGAAACAGGTGCTAAAAAATGCCATACGGCCGGTAGAACTGCAAACTATGATAGATGATATAGACGCATACGATTGGAACGACCACCTTTTTCTCTGGGATAAAGTGAGGGAAAACGAAACGATTACAGAATTAGATGTACGGATGGACTTTGCTTCGATTGTTATCGGCATAGAGGTAAAATACCGAAGCGGCCTTTCTTCAAAGGATATGCAAACCGACGAAAACGTATCAGCGGAAACTTCGTTCAATCAGTTAAGCAGGGAGGCCAGGGTCCTTCGCCTGATAGGGCCGGATAAAAAGAAACTGCTGCTTCTGCTGGCTGACGACCTGGTATGCGCGAAAATCATCCAGGGCGTCAAAATGATTGACGGGGTTGCATTAGGATATCTTTCGTGGCAGGAAGTGTTGCTCCAGTTAAAAACTCTGACCGGATTAAACGGTTTTGAACAGCTAATTGTAGCCGATATTATCGATTTGCTGGAGAAAAAGGGATTTTTGAGGTTTTCCAATTTTAAGATGGATATATCTGACATTTCCATAGAAGGTTTTTGGAATTTTAAGCTGCCAAATGCAGTGAAGAAGTTCTCTTTCGAGATAGATACGGTTGTGGAGGAGGGGTATTATGAATTTGGGTGAAAATATATTCCATGCTTTTGAAGTTGTCAATAAGACACATGAAAATGTGGAAAAACTGATGGAATTTTGCAAAATAATGGCGGCCGAAAGAAAAGAATTTACTTTAATGTCCCCCAAATTTTTAAGGTACAAATCAGATTCGAATTACTGGGGCTGGAATATACGGCGGATGTTCCTTCTTTTTCAAGATATGCAGGACGAACCGCTTGAAAACGGCTGGAGGGAAGGGCCGATTTATGTCCTTGAGATTATGTTGTATGATCCGGATGAATGTTTTGATACAAATGAGCCAAGGCTGGAAATGGCAAAGTTTGAATACGAAGATATCGAACACTTTTCGCCGGGCGTTTCTCCGGCAAGTTATTATTATTTCGAAGAACCCTTATATGCTGTGGATTACGAAGAAATGGAAGATAATCTACTCGTGGCTGAGATGCCGGAGGAAATTACACAGCGGTGCTGGGGCGTGAAACGGGTAGTATGCACGGATGTCCCATTAGTCGATGTGAATTGTGAAAACGCATACGATATCATTTTCGGGACATTCAAAACGTTAAAAGATAAGTAAAAGTAAACATTTCAGAAATTATCAGGTTTTTAGCGTTCCAACATCTGGAAAATCTCCTCCTTTCCGTTTTGCTCTGACGCAGGCGCGTTTCCAAGCAGCAATTCATAATACCGCAGCCCGCTGCCGCGAATAGCCAGATATTCCGATGCGGACGTTTCCATCCGCCTTAGTTTTGTAGTTTCCCCCGGAAACAGAAAACCGCAGCGCGCCACCCCGGTCAACAGCACGTAGGAAAGCAGCTGGTGGCTGTCGGAGCGGGCCGTCCTTGCATAGGATTTATATTTTGCGTCCAGGACGCATACCGGCCCATCCTTGTGCCGGTCATAGATGATTAGGTCTGGAATGCAGTAAGAAATCAGGTGCGTACCGTGTTCTGCGTCTTCCGCTTTTGTTATGCCCTGCTGCAGCCACACTTTCTGCGAATAGGGGGCCAGATAGTACCGGCTGCCTTGCAGTACTTTTTTTACCGCGGTGCGGGCATAAAACTCAAAAAGCGATTCCATATTGACCATATATGGAATCGTATACACGCTACGGGAAACAGCCTGCCGGCCCGTTGTACCATACGTATGATATTTCTGGCTGTAAATGCACCTCGCCTGCTTCAACACCGGCTTATAATACATATACAGCCCGGAGGCGGACGCGTCATGGAAATCGCCGGCCGCTATGCGCACGGACTTCACCCGGCGAAACGCATGCATGCAAAACGCGATGCGCTTATGCAGCTGCGCATTACCAGAAAAGCGCCCGGCAAGCATGGACTTGCATGTTAGCAGCGCCGATTTGAGTATCCGGTTTTCAACCGTATCTTCGGTAAAGTCAATATATTTGCAGTAAAAACGGTCACTACGCCCTTTTACCGTATTTTCCCGGATATTTTTCGCCGCGTCGATCCTGCCCCGTACTCTGGACGGGCAGTTTTGATGCTTGTAGCGCAGCCCTTTGCGCAGCCCTTTTTTGCACAAGAGGTAACACGACGATACAAAGCTGAGCGCGGACAAAAGATCCCCGGTATTCTGCCCCTCCTGCGCAAGGCGCACCAGCGGCTGGTCATAAAATACACGAAAGAGGAATTTGCCGTTTCGTTCCAGTTCTTCTACATAGCTATCATACTCTTCGTCGCCCATTACGGCCTCCAGCATTTGCCACGGGTCCATCCCGTACCGGGAAGACGCGACCACCACATGCTCCCTGCCGTTTGTATAAACCGGCCGTTTTTTCTGGTCAAACAGCCTTCCTACCCCGACGTACCCGCCGCTCCAATACGCTTCTTTATATTTATGTATACCAAAGCTTCGCTCCATCGACGATACATCTGTTTCTTCCCACACGTCCTGCGGCTGATCCAGTTTTGTCCAGTCTGTAATGTTGTGAATCATGGGCTCTTTTGCCATAACGTTCCATTGCTCCATTCTAATCCAGCTTATCATGCTATGTTTCTATCCTTGCCGGACGCCTATGCATTTCAGAGAATATCAGCTTCACATATCTGTTTATTCCTTGTTAAATAATACCATTCTAAAGTAGTAACAGTCTTGGGTTCGGTGTCGTTCTCGCCCCACTGTTTGGCCTCGCTCAGCTTTGCTTTTTCGATTGGCATATGCCCTATTTTATCACCTTCTAAGAGCCGCAGCAACTGGTTTCTTACTTTTTGCATTGACACCCTTGCGTTTGATTCTAAACCGGTATGCTTCTTATACAGCTCGCACACGGTCATCTTTGCGCCGGATGGGTCAATCCCGTCCATAAGGTCACGCTGGATTTCATCCTTTCCCGTTTTATTTATCTCATCTAAATGGCTCCCGCGTGCTTGCAGATGATGTCCAGCAGGACATTGTTCCAGTCTTTCAAACGAGGTATTATATAACCGCAGTCCGGGTTGCGCTGGCGGCACTGTTCACCTGCATCATCGTTGGCAACGGCTAGAAGAACCGGAAACCGGATGAGAATAACTAAAAGGGTAAACACTAAAAAATCAAAAATAATGGCATAATGCCAGACATATGAACAAATAAACAACCGTACAGAATGCAGGTGTTGATTTTTTAGTTAAAAGAAAATATAATGGAGCCAGCGGGATAACTTTATCTTAATTTTAGGAGAGACAAAGCATGGGGCAAGAGGAAATAGCGTATCAGAATAAGGATATCACAAGTAAAGTGCTTGCAGAAAATTTTAAGGGCAAAACGTTCCGGGTATACGGCCTGGACCTTCCAGAAATCAGAGAGGCAAGGCCGACAGACATCCCGGCTGTAAGGGCAAATGAACTGCGGATGGATAACCTTTTTGAACTGGA
>CASUON010000312.1 GCA_949457475.1 uncultured Lachnospiraceae bacterium | reverse complement strand
TTGATGCACAATACGACAAAAATGCTTGACCACAACGTACTGGTAAGGAAGGCGGAAGGGATTGAGACTGCAGGTTCCTTAAACATTTTATTCAGTGATAAAACAGGCACGATTACAAAAGGACGGCTGGAAGTCGTGGATTTCTTTACAGCGGACGGGGCATCGATCGAGATACCGAAACTGGGCGAACACGCCGAGGTGAAAAGCCTGGTAGACCTAGCGATCGGAAAAAATACCCAGTCCATGTTTGACGCTTCGCATAAGGTAATCGGTGGAAATGCTACCGACCAGGCGCTGATGAAATTTATCGGAGAAGATACGTTCCACGCATTGGCTGCAAATACCGAATATGTCGTGACGGCCAGCCAGGGGTTTAATTCTACCAATAAGTTCAGCCAGGCGCGTATTGACGCGGCCGGAAAGACCTTCTACAAAGGCGCGCCGGAACGATTGCTTGCGCATGCGGGCAGATATCTCGATGCGCAGGGCAATGAAAAACAGATCGACAAAGCGGTGTTGGATAAAAAAATTGACGAGCTGGCGGAAAAAGCCATGCGCGTGCTTGCCTTTGGCTATTCCAAAAAACCGCTGACAGAAAATACCATTAACGATGATATCGTCATTATCGGGCTGGTTGGCATTCGCGACGACGTAAGGCCGGAGGCGAGGGAAGCGATTGAAGAAGTACAGCACGCGGGCATCCAGGTCGTAATGATTACCGGGGACAGGCTTGAGACGGCTGTTGCGATCGCAAAGGACGCCGGCCTACTGAAAGAGGAGACCGACCGCGCGCTGTCTTCCGCGCAGTTAAATGAAATGTCGGATGACGAAGTGAAAAAGATCATTCCGAATATCCGTGTAATTGCCCGTGCGCTGCCAACCGATAAGTCGCGTATGGTACGCTTGTGCCAGGAAATGAACCTTGTTGTCGGGATGACCGGAGATGGCGTAAATGATTCCCCGGCCTTAAAACGCGCGGACGTCGGCTTCGCGATGGGCAGCGGGACAGAAGCCGCAAAAGAGGCGGGCAAAATCGTTATCTTGGACGATAATTTTAAATCGATCAAAGACGCGATCTGGTATGGCCGGACGATCTACCATAATATTTTAAAATTCTGCAAATTCCAGCTGGTAATTAACGTAGTGGCCGTCGTAGTCAGCGCCGTCGCCCCGTTCTTTGGTGTGGAAGAGCCTCTAAAAGTTACGCATTTGCTGTTTGTGAATTTGGTAATGGACAGCCTGGGCGCGATTATGCTTGGCAATGAACCGGCGCTCAAAAAATATATGACAGAAAAGCCGAGAAGAAGGGATGAAAATATTGTAAGCAAACCGATGATGGCGCAGATAGGCGTTATGGGTACCTGGCTTGTCGCGCTCAGCTTTTTATATTTAAAACTTCCGTTCTTTATCGGGCTATTTGAAAATGAAGCGCAGCATTTGACCGGATATTTTGTACTGTTTATTATAAGCGCATTGTTCAATGGCTTTAATGTGCGTGATGATGAGTATGCTATCTTCAGCGGCCTGGATGAAAATAAAGGCTTTTTGAAAGTGTTTTTTACAATTATCTTTGTACAGGCATTGATCGTAAACGCGGCGCTGATCCCAGTACAAGTGTTTACCTGGATTGGAAATATGTTTAGCTGCGTGCCGTTCGGAATCCAGGGGTGGATTGCGGTAGTGCTCCTTGGCGCAACGATGATCCCGGTAGATTTGGTGCGGAAAATGGTAAGCAGGAAAAATTAAGAACGGTTAGTTTTTTTACAATCGCCAATTGCGCGGAGGAGGCCAAATGGCGTAAGCATTTCACTGCGCATATAGTAGAATGAAAAAAGGAAATGGAAAAGACGCCGGGGGCGGCAGCCAAAAGCTTATGCCCCGGGCGCCTTGCTATATTGTAAGGAATATGGAACATAAGATAACTTCATGCAGGGCATCATGCCAACAGGGCAAATGCTATATTGTAGGGAATTAAACATGATCTAGCGGGCAGCACGAGGGGGAAAGGTTATGAAAACGGTCTATGTCGTGGAAGACGATGCCAATATCCGTGAAATCGAGCTATTTGCCCTAAAAAACAGCGGATATCAAACGGAAGGGTTTGCCTGTGCGTCTGATTTTTTCAAAGGTGTGAAAAACAAAATACCGTCGCTGATTTTGCTAGACCTGATGCTGCCCGATATGGACGGGATTTCGGTGCTGGCAAAACTACGGGCAAAGCCGGATACCAAACTGGTGCCGATTATCCTAGTTACGGTAAAGTCGGCGGAAATCGATAAAGTGAAAGGGCTGGACGCCGGGGCAGATGATTATATAACAAAACCTTTTGGCGTAATGGAGCTGATTTCGCGCGTCAAAGCGCTTTTGCGCCGGGCGGAGCCGGAACCGCCAGGGAAACGGCTGGCCTTGGCGGATATTGTATTGGACACGGCGAAACGGTCTTGCAGCGTGGCGGGCATTACGGTGGAACTGACGTACAAAGAATTTGAACTGTTGTCCTTGCTGATGCGCAATGCCGGGATAGTATTGCCAAGGGAGCTTTTAATGGAAAAAATATGGGGGATAGATTTTATCAGCGAATCCAGGACGCTGGACGTACATATGAAATCACTGCGGAAAAAATTAGGGGCCGCTGGGCGGCAGATACGGACGATTCGGAACGTGGGCTATCTGGCAGATGTGAAACCGTCCGGCTAAAAAGAGGGAAAAGGCGTATGACCCGGAAAATTAATCTAAATTTTATGATTGTAGCAGCGGTATCCATTTTTTTGTCAGTGGTTTCTACAACGCTAGTATCCTATCAGATGTTTAAGCAGGAAGTTTTTGCGGACCTTTCTTCTTTTGCGCAGTGGCTCTGCCGCCCCGACTTTTTTGAACAGCTTAAAAACAGCGGGTTTACCGACCAGGAAAACGACCTTCGGATTACCTGGATCGCACAAGACGGCTCGGTGCTCTACGACAGCTACCGCGGGGAGGCCAAAATGGAAGGGCACGCGGGCCGTCCGGAAGTTGTGCGGGCGAAGGAAAAAGGGTATGGCGCAAGTGTGAGGAAATCAAGCACAATGGGGCGCAGTATCTTTTTTTATGCCCAAAAGGCAGCGGATGGCAGCATTGTCCGCATTGCAAAAGAAGCAAGCGGCATCTGGAGTATTTATCGCAATATGCTGCCCGTAACGGCAGCGGTCGCCATATTATCGTTCGCCATATCGGTATGGATTGCCAGGTATTTGACGAAGGCGCTGGTACGGCCGATTGCGCAGATGGCAGACGATCTGGACCATCTGGAACATGTGTCGGCATATAAGGAGCTGATGCCTTTTATTGAGCGGATACGTTCGCAGCATGAAGAAGCATTGAAAAATGTCAGGCTCCGACAGGAATTTACCGCAAATGTCAGCCACGAACTAAAGACGCCGTTGACGGCAATCTCCGGTTATGCGGAGCTGATCGCGCATGGCATGGCCTCCAAAAAGCAAGGGCGGCATTTCGCGGAAGAAATATTCAATAACGCCAGCCGGCTGCTGTCGCTGATCGATGATATTTTGCGGCTGTCTGAATTGGACGCGGCGGAAACAGGCGGCGCTGTGGATGAAAACGGCATGTTCCAGCTTGTAGATATTTGCGCGCTTGCCCGCCAGTGCGTCAAAACAATGAAACCGGTGGCAAAAAAGAATGGGGTATCCATTTCGTTTCAGGGCGAGCCGTTGTGCATCCGTGCAGACAGCCGGCTGCTGGAAGAGATGATCTATAATCTGTGTGACAACGCGATCCGGTACAATAAAAAAGGCGGCCATGTATGGGTATCGGTAGCTGGGCAGCCGGCAGTTTGGGATAGCGGGCCAATGGACGTGGTAGCTGGGCAAAACGCTT
>CASUON010000311.1 GCA_949457475.1 uncultured Lachnospiraceae bacterium | reverse complement strand
AGTACTAGAGCGTGTTTGAAAAATGCTTTCCGTAAGATGTGCTTCACATTTTATGGAAAATGTATCCCAAATTTAGGAGGCATGCCCTCGCTACGCTGGGGCAGACCCTAGTGGGCTATGTTGACTAAAAATGATGTATTCCCAACCATAAAATCCAGGTATAGCCGGTTTTTTCCCTGGCTGGCCCTGATATAGTCAAGCATCCCCTCAAATCCGCGGCACTCTGCGTCGCACGAAATCCGCATCCCTCCCATCTCATAGGAAAACCCCTGGGCAATGCCTGTGTCCAGCAGCGCCTGCATTAGCTTCCCCCTTTCGTCATTCCAAAATCCTACGTCGCGCGAAGCGCCCGCCAGCGCATATACAGCTGCGGCCATCTGCACCCGCGGGTAAATCAAAGAAGTCCCTTCCTGGCAATCCACGACGTCGATCTGCATCGACACCCGCTCCAGGTACGCACCGTCAAACACATAGCTGAAATTGTAAATCTCATAGCCTTCCAGCACATCCACAGAAAAGCTGCCCGTCTGACGCCCTTGTTCCCTGCGCTGCGCGGCAGCCTCTTTGGACGTATAAAAAGTCCCGTCTGGCTTTAATTGATAACGGTGCCCCGTATACCCCAAGTATGCGACTGCCTGGTTGAAATTTTCCACAAATTCTTCCATCGTAACCCTGCCGCGGTTAACCGGGACCTGCGCATATAATATACAGCCATACGTAACTGCCAGCCCGGCGCAGCAGACTGCCGCCAGCAGCAGGTAGCTCCCTGCGCCTTTTAAAACGCCAAACGTCCAACGCTCCAGCGCAGATTTCCGGTAAACGAACTCCGCCCCTTCTTCCCACGCCAGCGTCCCGGCGCCTTTATAACGGCGCCCCGTTTCCGAATCGTTCCCATAGCCGGCTGTTTCTTCCCCTGCATAATGGCGCTCTGCCTCCGAAGCGCTTTTCCAGCTTTTATACATACAATACCACCGTATTAACGGAAGATACAGCCCCATTCCAAATACCGCTACTTTAAAAGACCTCCGGAGCGCGGCACGGTAACTAAGCCGCCTCCCGTCCGCATCTGCCAGGCTATACCCAAACACCCATTTCCCTGCTGTTGTCCCTACCAGGCACAACAGCAGCGGCTCAACAAATATCCAGGACAACGGCACTGCAATACCCGTTTTTTCCAAGATTGGGCGGTAATCCAAATGAAACAGCGAAACGACGCAGATGCAAACTTGCGTATATAACGCAAGATCCGCCGTTCTCGCCAGAAGCCTGCATATAGGCGAAGGCTGTTGGGGCTGGTCTTTGGCAAGATAACGCGGCGGCACGTATTTTCCCGTATCCTGCGAAGTTATCGCATCCCCTGGTTTGCACGCATCCTGCGGCTTTCGCGCATCCCCTGCCTCACGTTCCGATAAAAACGCACCTGTGAAATACCGATCAGCGTCCAGCCGCTCATAAGAAACCTTTTCCCTGCGGATATCCGCCAGGATCGCCTGCGTTTTTTCCATCGCTTTCCCCTGCTGCTTGAGCGCCGCAAGCCGGCAGCACATTTCTTCTTCCAGTGCAAGCTCCCCCGCCTGCAGTTTGCGGATGTCCGCCAGCGGCACGTCTAATTCCCGCAGCAGCTTAATCTTTTTTAATTCCTGCACGTCATCTGCGGAATAATCCCGATAGCCGTTTTTACGCCGCAAGGGCGCGACCAGCCCTTCTTGTTCATAATAACGGATGTTGGCACGGGCAACCCCGAGCGTTTCCTCCAGCTCTTTTATTGTCATGGCAATCCCCTCCCTGTTTTATTTTACCATATTTTAAGGTATCAAGCAGCTTTACAGTCAAGGCAAACTTTGCAGCAGATGCTTAAAGCGGCGTACTGGCTAAACCGCGACATACCACCTGTTTGTATTGTACAGCTATATTGACAGAATCTCTTATTTATGTTTATAATAATTTTATAATAAGTGAATTAAGGTCATGTAGGAGGAACCTGTCTTGGAAACCTTGCCCAAATTTCTAAAGCCGAATGTAAAGCAATGGAAATTGTCCGGAAATATGCCCCTATCAGCACGAATGAAATAACAGGCCCTTTCATAAAAACCACTTCCTGGGACCTTAAAACTATGCAAACATTTGCCAAGCGCTTAGCAGCCAGAGAATAGCAGCCGTTTTTTGCTATGTCATATATGCGAAAATTTGGACAGAATATGCGAAAATTTGGATTCAAGAGAGAACACATTTTGAGTATAATAAAAGAGATGGATTTCCTTATTTTTCAAGGATTATAAACAACATAAATGAAAATATAAATTATCACTGCAATAGGATGGAGGATTGTATATGGAAAATCAATTGTTATGGAACCATCGATATGATATAGGGGTAGATATTATCGACAAAGAACATAAAAAACTGTTTCGCATCCTCAAAAAGCTGTTTGATTTTGGGCAAGAAGAGCTGAAAAGCCAATGGGTCTGCCGGGAAGCCGTAAAATATTTTAAAGAACATACACTTGCCCATTTCTCGGATGAGGAAAATTATATGTCATCCATTGGTTATTCAGGGTTTGAAGTGCATAAACGTATCCACACAAATTTTCGTGAGACGACCCTTCCTGCACTTGAAAAAGAATTGGAGATGACAAGCTATTCAGAAGAAGCGGTTAAGCATTTCTTAGGTGTATGCGCAGGATGGCTGATTGGGCATACCCTTATAGAAGATCAGGCCATTGTAAGCGGAAAGCCTTTAAAACAGTGGGAAAACCTACTGCCTGAAGAAGAACAGGCAGTAATGGGGCAGACAATAGTCAGTCTACTACATAATATGTTCCAACTAGATCCAAAGATGATCAGCAACTGCTATGGGGGAGAAAAATTTGGAGATGGCATTTATTACCGCCTAATTTACAAAACCAAAAAAAATAAGCTATGGGAATTTCTCCTGGTTTTCGAGGAACAAGTAATTGTCAGCACCATTGGCAGCGTATTAGATACGAAAGCTAAAGCGGTAAACACAATGCTAATGAATGCGACCAGGTATACGGCAAGGCAGCTAATCGAATACATCAAGGAACATTTTCCATCCCTAAATGATGCCAAAGTGCAAAAAGAACAATTACTAAACTATGAGCAATTTAAAATAATATTTAATAAAATCACCCCACAGTCCAGCTTGTTATTCGATACTGGAAAAGGATATTTTGCATACTGTATGACTACAACAGATGTATATACAAATGAGAATGGCACTACTATCCTAACGGAAAACGCCATTGCAAAGGTTGAAAAGTACCTAAATCAAAACAAAGCAGCACAGGCTATTGCAAAGTCAAAGAAAAAGATACTTGTAGTTGATGATTCGGAATTTATACTGGAAATGATGCAGAAGCTTTTTAGCAATGACTATGAAGTGTCAACGGCAACGTCTGGTTTGTCCGCTTTTAGAAACATTACGCTCTGCAGGCCAGACCTGGTTTTATTGGATTATGAAATGCCTGTCTGCAAAGGGAACCAAATTTTGGAAATGATTCGGTCTGAAAAAGAATTTGCAGATATCCCTATTATATTTTTAACCAGCAAAGTAGATAGAGAAAGCGTGAAAAAGGTAATAGACCTTAAACCCCAAGGATATTTGTCCAAAGCGCTTGCACCGGAAATGATTAAAAACGAAGTAAACCTTTTCTTTGAAAAACGGGCAAAGGCTGATTCCCGCTCTTAAAACTGCCTTTTCACTTTTTAGATGAACCGCTAAGCTGGAACCAGTATCATTTATCATTTCGACAGGTATTTAGGTTAGATCCTACTATAGGGTCTAACCTAAATTTTTGTACTTTCTAGCCACCGGCCTTATGTACGGCACTTTCTGCCCAGTTAAATTCTGGAACAATTTTTAAGTTTTGTGCTACCCGGACGCTGGAACCAG
>CASUON010000310.1 GCA_949457475.1 uncultured Lachnospiraceae bacterium | reverse complement strand
AGGGTACAAAATGTGAAGCACATCTTACGGAAAGCATTTTTCAAACACGCTCTAGTGCTCCACCCGGACAGAAATCAGAGTAAGGATGATGCTGATTTGATGCCAGAATTTGTTTTTTTCTTTGTCTGTATAGTTTATGATGTTAACTATGAGAGTTCCTAATTTATTAAATTTTCTTAAAAATTTAAAAATATCACCCAGATGGCAAAAAATGCTTTATAATACATCATAGAACATTTACAGAAGAAAGAGAGGTATTCCTTCATGCATACATCCGAAAACGCATCCTACCCTGTACAAGGCTCCGGTGAATATTCCCCGCACGAGCTGCAGGTTTATCCTATAAAATCATATCAATCCGCAATCCCACAACATTCCCTGGCAAGCAGTGGCAAAAAACAACGCGCGTCCAGCAATTCTCGGAAGAGGCGGCGCGCCAGGCTCCAGTGGAAATGCGCAGTCAGCGCCTCCGTCATCCTGCTTACCGCAGCGGCCGGCTCTGTCTTATACTTATTAAACACCAGCACAAACCCCCTGCAAAAAATTTCCTCCCCAGCCTTTTTTTCCGACCTAGACAGCGGACACCAGCAGTTAACCGCAACCGACCAGTTAGGCAAAAGCAAAAAACGGACGCAGGCAGGCACGCAAAAAGGCGCGCTACATATTACCTCCTTTTCCGAAAAATGGAACCTGATCCTTGTAAACCCATGGAACCCCGTTCCGGACGACTACCAGGTAGACCTTGTTTCAATACAAAGCGGGCATTATATAGACGCGCGCTGCTACCCCAACTTGCAGGCAATGTTGACAGACTGCTACAACGCCGGGTTATCCCCGCTTATTTGTTCTTCCTACCGCACGCAGGAAATGCAGCAGGAGTTATTTGACGAACGGATCGATGAACTGCTTGCCCAGGGCTATTCTATGGAAGACGCCTACGACAAAGCCGCCACGTCCGTCGCAAGGCCTGGGACAAGCGAACACCAGATCGGGCTTGCGGTAGATATTGTAGACAAAAATCACCAGATGCTGGATTCTTCCCAGGAACAGACGCCCGTGCAGCAATGGCTGATCGAAAACAGCTGGAAATACGGGTTTATCCTGCGCTACCCAAACGGAACAAGCGAGCTGACCGGCATTATTTATGAACCGTGGCATTACCGGTACGTCGGTAAAAAAACGGCAAAAAAAATCCACAAGCAAGGCGTTTGCCTAGAAGAATACCTGGCAGGGCTATTGGATTGATTTATCCAGGGGGCCCTGCCCCCAAAACTGCTGCAGTTTTTCCGCAACATCCTGCACACTGCACACCTGGTAGCGCTCCCATTCCCTTGGAAACAGCGCCTGGTATTCCCATTGCAGAAAACGCTCATCCAGCAATTCGACAACCCCGACGTCGGAAATGGTACGGATTACGCGCCCGGCTGCCTGCAGCACTTTGTTCATGCCCGGATAGCGGTAAGCATAATCAAACCCGTTTCCACTACGGCGGTCATAAAATTGCTTTAAAATTTCCCGTTCGTTTCCAACCTGCGGCAAACCGGTGCCTATAATGATAACGCCAATCAGCTGGTCTTCCCTCAGGTCGATTCCTTCTCCAAAGATGCCGCCCATCACGCAAAAAGCAACCATCGACCGTTCACGCTCCGTAGTAAATTCTGCTAAAAACCGCTCGCGCTCTCCCTCTGCCATACCGCTGGTCTGGCGGAGGCAGTCCAGCTGCGCGGAATTTATTTGCAAAAATTTCCCGCAAACATCCTCCATCATCTGATACGAAGGGAAAAACACCATATAATTCCCTTTTTTCTGCGTACCGGTACGGTAAATATATTCCGCCATACGCTCGTACTGCGCGTCGCTGCGACAATTGTATTTGCTGGTTACATCCCTGCTAATCAGGATCAGCTGCTGCCCGGGGTGAAATACGCTCTTTGCATAAATGGCATAATTATCCTCTTTTGTACTAAGCAGGCCCTTATAATACGTAACCGGAAGGAGCGTGGCGGAAAAAAAGACGGTACTGCGCCCTTTATCGAGGCGCCGCTGCAAGTTTGTAGAAGGGTCTACGCAGTACAGACGGATTTTAAACCGCCCATCCGCTTCATGTTCTGAATAGATTACATAGTTGTCGTCTAGCACTTCGCACGTATCCAAAAAGCCGCGCACCTGGTAATACAGCTCCAGCACGGTATCCCGGCCTTCAAATTCCCGGTTCTGCTGCAAAAACTGGTCAAATACAACCACAAGCCGCATCAGCGCAAATACGAACGCGGAGATATCGTCATGATACTGGAACTTCCCACAATCGCGCTTATAATCCAGCAAGATCCGGTTGCACCTTTGAAGCCCCGCCGCCAGCTTTTCCCCCCGCGCTTTCACAAGCTTTCTTACATTTAAGAAATCTTCTTTATATAAAAGCGCGCTATACATCTCCCTGCCGCGTTCGACCAGATTATGTGCCTCATCTACTAAAAACAGGTAGTCCCCGCGCACGCCTTCCGCAAAGAAACGCTTTAAATACACTTTCGGGTCAAATACATAATTATAGTCGCAAATAATATTATCCGCCCAGGACGCCGTATCCAGGCAAAGTTCAAACGGGCAGACCTGATAGAGGCGCGCCTGTTCCCAGATTTCTTCTCTGCCATATACATCCGCTTTTTGCAGCAGCCCGTATACCGCGTCATTTACCCGGTCGTAATGCCCTTTTGCATACGGGCAGTCCGATGGGTTGCACGCCACATTTTCCTGCAGGCACAGCTTTTCCTTCGCGGTAATCTGTACCGTCTTCGCCCGGTAGCCCATCCGGTAAAGTACATCCAAATTCTCCTTTGCTACTGTCGCGGTAATTGTCTTTGCCGTAAGATAAAAAATTTTGTCGCCAACCTCCTCCCCGACTGCCTTAATTGCCGGGAACAATGTGGAAATCGTTTTACCGGTTCCGGTAGGCGCCTGCAAAAACAGGTTCTTTTTACGCAAAAACGTCCGGTATACATTTTTGACCAGCTCTTTTTGCCCCTTGCGGTATGCAAACGGAAAATCCAGCCCTTTGATCGAAGCCTGCCGGATTCTATGCCAGTCGTATTGGAACTGCGCCCACTTCTTATACGCGCCCATAATATCCAAAAACCATTCTTCCAGCTCTTCAAACGCGTAGCGCATATAAAAATAACGCAGCTGCTCTGTATCTAAGTTGACATACGTCATACGTACCCCCATCTGCGCCTGGCTGTTTTGCATAGCGTAAATAAACGCATAGCACTTAGCCTGCGCAAGGTGTACGTTTTGCGGCTCTTCCATATACGAGACATCGAAAAAAACGCCTTTTATCTCATCAATTGCTGTTTCCTCTTGTCCATCCTGCTTAAAGATGCCGTCCGCGCGCCCTTCCAATACAACAATATAATTTTCTTCTTCAAATTCCATTTTCAGCGGCACTTCCGCTTGATACAACGGCCCCGCTTTTTTCTGTAATTTCCGGTGCATCCGGCTGCCGCGCTGCATAGCTTCTATCTGCATACCGCCCACCTGGCGGTTATCGATATCCCCGCTCCTTAACAAAAATTCCACCAGGTTGCGGACAGATATCCGGATTTTCATTTTCGACGTCTTGCTGTCTGTTTGTACATCCGGCATTTGTATTCCTCCAAATATTGTTCTATTCGGTTATCGTCCAGCCTTTGGCATCACTGCAGCTCTATTCGCGCCAAGCGCCAATTTTCTACTTGTAATTACAGGTAAAAAACGGTATGATTAAAAATACTTGCTGGCTGGCCTTATTTTTCCATTCCTGCCCGTTCAAGCTTGTCCACTTATAGAAAACGAACCATACGAATTATTACATTAAGAAAGGCAGACATTATGAAAATAGCTGTAATCTCTGACACACACGGCGTGTTAAAGGAAGAACTCAAAGATATCCTG
>CASUON010000309.1 GCA_949457475.1 uncultured Lachnospiraceae bacterium | reverse complement strand
ACTTCTTGCATCCCGGAGCGGAACATCCGAACGGGCCTGCTGCCTGGTTCCGGCGACCGGGATACAAAAGTTTACAGTGCGTTTGGGGAAGTTGGAATAAAAGGCAGGAAATTATAAAAAATAAAAGAAAACAGGTGGAAGATGATGAAAACCGCAGCATTACACAATCTGGGCTGTAAAGTAAACGCATACGAGACAGAGGCCATGCAGCAGATGCTGGAAGAAGCCGGCTACAAAATTGTCCCGTTTCAGGAAAAGGCGGACGTCTATGTAATTAATACATGCTCAGTGACCAATATTGCAGACCGCAAATCCAGGCAGATGATAAACCGTGCGCGCAAGAAGAATCCAGACGCTGTAGTGGTTGCAGCCGGATGTTATGCGCAGACGGGCATGCAGCAGATTGCGGATGCGGGAATCGCGGACATTATTTTGGGAAATAATAAAAAAGGGCATTTACTAGCAATGCTGGAAACTTATGCCGCAAACAAACGCCAATCCGTGGACCTGGAGGATATCAACAGCGGTACGAAGGCATACGAACCGCTTTTTATGACGAAGGCAGCGGGGCATACGCGGGCGTTTATCAAAGTGCAGGACGGATGCAACCAGTTTTGCAGTTATTGCGTGATTCCTTATGCGAGGGGGCGGGCGCGCAGCAGGAAGGCCGAAGACGCGCTAGAAGAAATCCGCCGTCTGGCGGCGCAGGGGTACCAGGAAGTAGTGCTTACTGGCATCCATTTAAGCTCTTATGGCATAGATACCGGGGATAGCTTAATCGGGCTGCTGGAACAGGTGCATGCGGTTGACGGGATTTCGCGCATCCGCTTAGGTTCGCTGGAGCCTGGCATTGTGACGGAATCTTTTGCGGGCGCCCTTGCGGGGATGGAAAAAATATGCCCGCACTTTCATCTGTCGCTGCAAAGCGGGTGCGACGCCACGCTAAAGCGTATGAACCGCCGGTATGACACCGGGGAATACCGGATGCGTTGCGAGATTTTGAGGCGCTATTTTCAAAACCCTGCGGTTACGACGGACGTCATTGTCGGATTTCCAGGGGAGACACAAGAGGAATTTGAAACGACCGCGTTATTCCTAGAGCAGATACATTTTTATGAAATGCACGTATTTCCGTATTCCCTGCGCAAAGGCACCCGGGCCGCAAGCATGCCCCTCCAGGTTGCAGAGGCGGACAAAGCTGCCCGTAGCGCCAGGCTTTTGGCGCTGTCCGAACGGATGTCCAGGGAATACCGGGAAAGCTTTTGCGGCAAGGTTCGGTCAGCGCTTTTGGAAGAGCCTTTTGTATACAAAGAAAAACAATATTATAAAGGCTATACGCAAGAATATATAAAAGTTGCGGTAGAAGCAGCAAACGCGGCGCCTGGGGCAATCGTTTCGGGAAAAATTGTCGGACAATTGACACAGGACATTTATCTTATGGTTGAATTTTGATGGTGAGTATATTAAAATAGATATTGGTACAGGTGCGTCATGCCTATGTACAAAAAACGCTTTGTATGAAACAGACAAAAGAAACAGGAATGAGGTCGAAACGATGCAGGATAAAAATAATACGCAATTTTTCAGAGTGGAAAAAGAGCCTGAAATTCAGGTAAAGGATGTCATCGAGCATGTGTACCGGTCTTTGAGTCAGAAAGGGTATAATCCGCTGAATCAGATTGTGGGGTATATTATGTCCGGCGACCCGACTTATATTACAAGCCATAACAATGCCAGGAGCCTGATTATGAAGGTAGAGCGTGACGAACTGGTAGAAGAGATTCTTAAAGAGTATATTAAGACGAATTCCTGGCAGTAGGGAGTGGGAGGTGGTCGGCGATGCGGATTATGGGGCTGGATTTTGGGTCGAAGACGGTGGGTGTCGCGATCAGCGACCCGCTGCTTTTGACCGCACAAGGTATAGAGATTATACGGAGGAAATCTCCCGGCAAGCTGCGCCAGACACTTGCACGCATCGAACAGTTGGCTGTGGAGTATGAAGCAGGCAAAATCGTCCTGGGGTTTCCAAAAAATATGAACAACACACAAGGGGAACGTTGCGAAAAGACGCAGGAGTTCCGCGAGATGTTGGAGCGCAGGACGGGGCTGGAAGTTATTTTGTGGGACGAGCGGCTAACGACCGTGGCAGCGCAGCAGATTATGAAAGAGAGCGGGATCCGTCCTGCGGAGCAAAAAGAATATGTGGACAGTATTGCTGCAGGGCTTATCCTGCAGGGGTATCTGGATTTGATGAATTCTAAACAGGACAAGGATACAGACTAGAAGAAAGGAATAGGTTATGTTAGACGATTTACAAGAAATAGAGAAAATTGAGTTTTATGATGAAGAACAAGATGGATTTGTAGAATTTTTCATTGTGGAAAGGACGAGGGTCAATGGCAGCGAATACCTGCTCGCGACGCAGGATCTGAACCAGGATGCGGATGCGTACATCTTTAAGGTCACCGCGGAAGATACGGAAGAAGGGGCAGACCTAGTACTGGAGCTGGTTGAAGACGATACAGAAATGGAGGCAGTCGGCAGCGTATTTGCAGAGTTATTAAGCGATGATATGATAATTGAAATGTAAAAAGGAGATTTAACAGGTGGCGGATTCAAAATTAAAGATCATTCCATTGGGCGGATTGGAACAGATTGGAATGAACATTACTGCCTTTGAGTACGGAGACAGTATTATTGTTGTGGATTGCGGGTTGTCATTCCCTGAGGACGATATGCTGGGAATCGACCTGGTAATCCCTGACATTACGTATTTAAAAGAACATCAAGAAAAAGTAAAAGGGATATTTATTACCCATGGGCATGAAGACCATATCGGGGCAATCCCTTATGTGTTAAGGGAGCTCAATGTACCGGTCTATGCGACGAAACTGACGATCGGTATTATTGAACACAAATTAAAAGAACATGAAATGATGCGGACGGTAAAGCGCAAAGTCGTAAAATACGGGCAGCATATTAATCTGGGCTGTTTTCGCGTGGAATTTATCAAGACAAACCACAGTATCCAGGACGCGGCGGCGCTTGCGATTTATTCCCCGGCTGGGATCGTCGTGCATACAGGCGACTTTAAAGTAGATTACACGCCGGTATTCGGCGACGCGATTGATTTGCAGCGCTTTGGGGAGCTTGGAAAAAAAGGCGTGCTTGCATTGATGTGCGATAGTACGAATGCAGAGCGTGCCGGTTTTACCATGTCGGAAAAAACGGTAGGGAAAGTACTGGATGCGATCTTTGCAGACCACAAAAACAAGCGGATTATTGTATCTACGTTTGCGTCGAATGTCGACCGCGTGCAGCAGATTATTAATTGTGCATATAATTATGGGAGAAAAGTGGTAATTGAGGGGCGCAGCATGGTCAATATTATCAGTACGGCTACGGAGCTAGGTTATATTAGCATTCCGGACCATACGTTGATTGATATTGAACAGCTCAAAGACTACCCAGATGAACTGATGGTATTGATTACGACAGGCAGCCAAGGGGAATCTATGGCTGCGCTCTCGCGTATGGCAAACGGCGTGCACCGCAAGGTTTCGATCAAGCCAAACGACCTGATCGTTTTAAGCTCCAGCCCGATCCCGGGAAATGAAAAAGCAATTACGAAGATCATTAATGAATTATTCCGCAAAGGCGCGGAAGTGATCTTCCAAGACGTGCATGTATCCGGCCATGCCTGCGCGGAAGACATCAAGCTGATTTATTCGCTGGTACATCCGAAATACGCGATTCCGATACATGGGGAATACAAGCATTTGAAGGCCCAGGCAAAGATTGCGGAAGAGCTTGGGGTTGCGAAGGAAAATATTCACTTGCTGGCGTCGGGGGACGTTTTGGAGTTGGACGAAAACAGCGCGAAGGTTGTGGGCAAAGTCCATGCCGGCGATGTAATGGTAGACGGGCTTGGCGTCGGAGACGTCGGGAAT
>CASUON010000308.1 GCA_949457475.1 uncultured Lachnospiraceae bacterium | reverse complement strand
AAAGGAGATTGCGCCATGGATGGCGGTCAATCTCCGGTCCGTCCGGTAGGGATACGTTTACGCAGGATGCTTAGAATTTCTTACATCCCGAAGCTGGAACATCCGGGAGGGCTTGCGGCCTGGTTCCAGCTTCCGGGTCGCACAAAATTAGAATTTCTTACATCCCGAAGCTGGAACATCCGGGAGGGCTTGTGGCCTGGTTCCAGCTTCCGGGTCGCACAAAACGGAAAAGCACCCCAATTTAGGAAAAAATCCGCAAAATCGGGAATCCACGGTTTTCTTTTGTTTAGAATGTGGTAAAATAAGTTTGTCAAAAGACATCCGGACGGCATTTATGTACGAATGGAAAAATGACAAGTAAAAAGTAAGGATGAATGGAAAGGAGTATTACATGAAAAAAAGAAAAGCAATGCTTTCGCTGCTGCTTGCCGCAATGCTGGCATTTCCGGCAGCGCCGGCGCCAGCCTCTTTTGCGGGGGCAAACGAACCCGCCATTGCGCAGGCCGCGGTAAAAAATGTAAAAATTACGAACCTGTCAGATGAGGCTATTACAATTAAATTGGGGGGATCTTTTCAATTAAAGGCCAACCGGGCGGATGTAAAATGGAAAAGCAGCAATAAAAAAATTGTTACCGTCGATAACTCCGGCAAAATCAAGGGGATTAAAAACGGGACAGCCACAGTCACCGCGTCCGCAGGAAACAAAAAAGCGTCTGTGGAAGTGACCGTCGGTACAAAGGTAACGGCCATCCATGTGGTAAAACCCGCGGTTGCCCTAACGGTCGGCGCGCAGTCTACGATACGGGCTGCGGTGTCTCCGGACAATGCATCTAACCAGACGCTTTCCTACCAGTCTTCTAATGTGAAAGTGGCCTCCGTATCGAAAGAAGGCGTAATTACAGCAAAGAAGACAGGCAAAGCGCTGATTACGGTACGCGCATGTGACAATTCGAAAAAAAGCAGCCAGATACATGTAACGGTACGCGCGACAGATACGCCGGTGCGTCTACAGGATGACTTTTACCAGGCGATCAACGCTGTAACGCTGCAAGAGCACGCTTTGCAGGGGAACGAATATCAATGGAATGGCTTTACAAGCGTCCAGGATAAGATTACCAAAGACTTAAACAAAATCATTGACGATATGGTATCCAAAAAAGAGCAGTATGCCGATGGTTCGATCGAACAAAAAATCGTGGATTTTTATCTGTTAACCAGGGATATGGATGCAAGGGACCAAGCGGGCATAGAGCCGTTAAAGCCATATCTTGAAAAAATCGACCAGGCGAAGACCGTTGACGAATTTGTAGACGTGCTCGCGGAGCTTGCGAAATTTGGCCAGGGCAGCGCGTTAGGATTCCGGCTGATGCAAGATATTAAGGATTCCAATATTTACGTGCTCGCTAATTCGGGGCCTACGTACCTGCTGCCAAAAGAGTATATGGCCGGCGACGCAAACAAGCCGGTTCAGCAGGCGGTGGAAACATTTATCAAGCAGATGTTTGTCCTGGCGGGCGAAGGAGAAGAAAAGGCCGCGGAACTTGCACGGCAGGTGTTCCAGCTAGAACAAGAGTTTTCTTCCGCTGGATTGGGGATTTCAGACCAGATGGATACGGAATCCTACTACCATCCATATACGAAAGATGAGCTGGCCGCGTTGTATAGCAATTGCGATATTATAGGCTTTTTAAGCAAAATGGGCATTACCGATTTTGACCGCTGCATTGTGTTTGAAGAAGAAAACGCGAAAAAAGTCAACAATTACCTAACACCGGAACACTTAGATTTAATGAAAAACTACACGAAGCTTTCGCTTTACGTAAACTGCGGCAAATACCTAACGACCGCGCATTATAAAGCGGTGTCAGATTTAAACGCCTTGGTAACCGGTGCGACGGAAGATAAGAGCATGGATGAAATTGCCAAAGAAATGACGCAGGGCATGTTTTCTTGGGAGTTTGGCAAAATCTATTCCGAACAGTATTTTTCAAAAGAGAGCAAAGCGGATATCGAGGAAATGACCAAAACATTGCTGGCTACGTTCCGCAACCGGATTCAGAATATTGACTGGCTTTCTGAGCAGACAAAACAAAAGGCCGTTAAAAAACTGGATACAATGAAGGTCAAAATCGGGTACCCAGAGCAGTTCCCTTCTTATTTTGACAAGGTATCCATCGACCCGTCAAAGAACCTGATCGAAAATATGGTGCAGGTGCAGACGGCCCTGAACGCTGATGTGCAAACGTATCTGAATTCCGGCGTAGACAAAAATGAATGGGCGATGACCCCGCAGACGGTCAATGCATGTTATAACCCGCAGGCGAACGATATTACGTTCCCAGCCGCTATTTTGCAGGCGCCGTTTTACGATCCGAATGCGGATTACGCGCAGAACCTGGGCGGCATCGGCACCGTTATCGGCCATGAAATCACCCATGCTTTTGACACCAGCGGTTCGGAATACGATGAAAACGGCAATCATGAAAACTGGTGGACAGAAGCTGACCGTACGGCATTTAACGAAAGGGCGCAAAAAGTAAAAGACTATTACAGCAGTATGGAAATTTCCAACGGTATTTTCCAAAACGGCGATTTGACGATTACGGAAAATATTGCGGATATGGGCGCGATGGCATGTGTGCTAGATATTGCGGGCGACGATAAGAAGGCGGTGCTTGATATTTTTAAGAGCAATGCGAACGTCTGGGCCTCGAACCAGACCGACCAGTTCCGCGACTATCTGCTGACGGTCGACGTGCATTCCTTGAATAAGATACGGGTAAACGCGATCCTGCCGCTGTTTGACCAGTTTTATGATGTATTTGGCGTAACGGAAAGCGACGGAATGTATGTAGCCCCTGCAAACAGGGTGCATATCTGGTAGTAGCGAAAGGTAAGCGTCCCCCCTGGAAACAGGTGTATATCTGCTTATGGAAAAAGAATCCGGTTTTGCCGGATTCTTTGCCTGTGGCTGCGGTTGCAGCAGTAAGTTTTTCTTAATGAAAAACACGGCAGCCACAGGTAAAAACCCCGCATTCTGCTGGCCTGCTTATACTTTCAGCCCGTCTTCAAACTCCCTTGCTTTATAGAAAAAAGTGCTTTCTGGAAGGTTGCATGCACGCGCCGCTTGTTTCAGGGTCAGTTCCTTATTTCTCCATTGCCTGCGTACCTCATAAAAATTATCCGGCACCGCAATCGAAGGCCGGCCGAATTTGACACCCCTTGCTTTTGCCGCAGCAATCCCTTCCGCCTGCCGCTGCCGGATATTGATGCGTTCGTTTTCCGCTACGTAACTAAGTAGCGCCAGCACAATATCACTAATTAGTGTGCCAAGCAGGTTCTTTTCCTGCCGCGTATCCAAAATCGGCATATCGATCACGACGATGTCCGCGCCCTTCTCTTTTGTAATCATACGCCACTGTTCATTTAAGTCGCTGTAGTTTCTGCCAAGCCGGTCGATCGACTTTACAAACAGGACAGAATCCTGGTTCAGCCTTTGCAGCATGCGTTTGTACTGTGGCCTGTCAAAATTTTTACCAGACTGCTTATCAATATAGATATGTTTTTCCGGCACACCCGCTTGTCGTAGCGCGATCAGCTGCCTGTCAGTATTTTGTTCATAGCTGCTAACACGGGCATAGCCGAAAATTTCTTTAGCCATGTTTATCTACGCTCTTTTCTTTGGAACTGTTTATACGTGGACATCAGTCATGTACCAGAATATCACATCTACATAAGATTCTCAACTAATTCTTCGGCTTACGCATGTCATATAGATCAACTATAGTTCCTTTTCACGGGGTGGGGATATTCCGCAAAAATTAGAAATAATAGGTTGTTATCCCACAAACTGTGAATATTTTTGTATTCCGGACGCCGGAACCAGGCAGCAGGCCCGTCCGGATGTTCCGCTCCGGGATGCAAGAAGTTCCAGGCATTCTGCGAAAGGATTCCATA
>CASUON010000307.1 GCA_949457475.1 uncultured Lachnospiraceae bacterium | reverse complement strand
TAATTGTCACATCTGTAAGGGAATCCTCTGTCGCTGTGATGTCCTCTGGGTGGAGCGTTTTATACAATTTCAGCAGATAACTCTTATTTTGAAAAAGATCAAGGAATACGCTGTTTTTTGCGGTACGCTTTGCCATGACTTCCTCTATCTGTTTTTTATCGCCCTGCACTTTCACACCTCGATTTCTAAAAATCTGTGACACAAAATACGATATATCCTGCTCCTGCCACACTTCAATTATACAAAAAAACGCTTATCTTTTCAATAAACACATACACAATTCCATTAAATTCTTCTTTAACTCCTCCCGCTTCCGCGTTTTTATCCTTATGATTCCGCAGCTTTATTGATACAGGCTACCGCATTCAGGCTGCGGGGATAACCGATGTAAGGCAGGCATTGCGACACCACCCGGATCAGGAAATCTTTGTCATTTCCAAGGTTCATATTTCCTTTCGCATGGGCGGTAAGCTGCGATTCACAGCCGCCCTGCGCCGCCAGAAAACAGAACGTGATCAGCTCGCGCTGTTTTAAGTCCAGACCGCCCCTTGTGTAATAGTCGCCAAAACAGTTTGCCGCCAGCCACCGGTTAATGTGCCCTGCTTTCCACGCTTCTTTCATATGCTCCCCGAAAATTTCCGCCTGCGCTTCTGCTCCCTTTTCCAGCCTGTTATCCATTGTTGTAACCCCCTGTGCAGGCAGCGGCAATCTGACCCCCCGCGCGGTTAAAATATCATTGGTAGCAGATAAAAATGGCATGACCCTGCCAAGCCCAAGATAATCCACCGCCTGATAGACCATCTCTTTCACCATGATGGGCGTAAGTCCTCCATCCAGCGCTTTCGGCAGCATATTCCTATAAACATCAAGCCCCTGGCAGCCTGCTAACGCAGCTAAAATCACCAGATAACGTGTATCCTCCGAAAGTTCCTGGCCAGGCTCCTTCACCACTTCCTCCAATGTAAAATGCTCTATAATCTCCATAAATTCCGGATCTGTTTCGTGATAATTTATCATTTTTTCCTCCATTTCTCTGTCATTTATCATTTTTCTTTCACTGTCCGAAAAGCACCGTAAACGGGAAGGTGAACAACTTTTTTCCTCCCTTTTTGCCTCGTACAACGGAAATTAAGTTCTTTCCTCTCAAACGCAGGATTTTACGTCATCTTATCTCTGCTATAAGCCCTATTCCAGGGAAAACGTGACTGTCACGTTTCCCGCGCCAAACGCCCCTAAAAGTTCCTCCTTTGTCACCCCTTCTATTTTTCCAATTCTTGTAAAGTTCCAGGAATTAGTATCGTAATATATCACGAGGGAACTGCCCTGATAAAGGATGATGTCGCCCGCCCCAGTCGTAATCTGCTCGTCATTCCTCGGAAGGCTCGTTCCAATCGAGCCGACCTTTTCCATATTGCCATAGTCGCTCATATCGATGGTAAGCGGGCCTTCCTTCAGCAGCTCTTTCAAGGCCGTTACCGAAGAATTGTCTGCAAGCGTTGCTGTAAATGTCGTATTTCCCGCCGTGATCTTCATGCTGTTTCCCTCCGTTCCTTCCTGATTGCCTTTCCATGTCATTCCAAGTCCGTCCAGCCATGATGGCACAGTCGTTTCAAGATTTGCCAATCCAGAGCTTGCCGTCCAGAAACCGTCCAGCACCTCCGCTCCCTGTGCAGAATCTTTTACATGCGCAAAGCTTGTGTCCGGACTGCTGCTGCCCGAGGAACAGAACGGAATCACCTTTTTCTCGGTAAAATCATATTCCTCCAGAAATGTGCGGATTGCCATGGGCGTATCGCCATGCCAGATCGGATAGCCTACAAACACCGTATCATAGTCCTCCATATGCGCAATCTTCGTCTTCAGTTCCGGCCTTGCGTTGCTATTCTTTTCCTCCATTGCCTCATTCAAAATGCTGTTATAGTCTTCCGGGTACGCCTTTACTGTTTCCAGTCTAACTTCCTCGCCACCAGTTTTCTCACTGATAATGTCTGCTATCCTTTCCGTGTTGCCACTCCGCGTAAAATATGCAATCAATACCTTGCCCTCTGCCGGCGTGGGATCCGGGCTTGGCGTCGGATCGGGGTCTGGCGTCGGCGTGGGATCTGGGCTTGGCGTCGGCTCGGGCACGGGATTAGAACCCGGCGCTGGCTGCACCGCATTTACCTTCACCTTCATCCAGACAGATTTGTTTCCCTGTTTCGTCCTTACCGCTGCTGTGATCTTTGCCGTCCCTGCCTTCTTAGCCCTGATGACTCCTTTCCTGCTGACAGATGCCACTTTCGTATTGCTGCTTGTATATTTGACAGAACTAATTTTCTTTGATGATGTCGCCTTTACGGTCTTTGTAGTCCCGGTTTCCATAGAATATGTTTTCTTCGTCACCTTCGTTTTTCCAATCTGAAGCTGCACAGAAATTTCTTCTTTTACCGATACCCCGTTTTTTACCAGCCAATTGCTGATTCTCTTGTCGCTTACATCATTTGCCGTCAATCCCCTTTTCACGGTTGATTTCTTGCATACCCTGCGTATATGCCTTACGCTTTCACTGATGTCTGAACCGCCACTGGTGCAAAACGGAAGGATTGTCTTCCCGGACAGGTTATAAGATTCCAGAAACGTATAGACCGCCATGGGCGCGTCATCCCACCAAATAGGAAATCCAAGTATCACGGTATCATAGCTTTTCATGGATTTTACTTTCTTTTTCAATGCGGGCCTTGCCTGCCGCTCCTGCTCCTCCTCGCCCACTTCCACCAGCTTGTCATAGTTGGATGGGTATTTCTTCCTGGTCTGGATGCGGAACAATGTCGCGCCCGTCATTTTTTCAATCCTCTTTGCAACTTTTTCCGTAGTCCCCGACTGGGAATAATATGCCAGGAGGATTTTTTTCTTCTTTTTCGTTGTGGACTTTTTACCTGCCGCCTTTTTGGTCGCGGCCTTTGCAGTCGCAGCCTCCGCCGTCTGCGCAGGGCACAGCTCTGCCAGCGGCATGGCAACCAGCAGTGTGCATATCAGGCATAATAAGAATTTCTTTAATTTTATTTTCATTTTATTTTCCATCCTTTTCACTTTATTTTATTAGCTTATTCCTTTTGAGCCATTTGCCCAAACAATTCATCCACATATTTGCATCATTCATTTTTTGCCTCCTCAACGAAACTGTCCAGCCAATCACTTACATCCTGATCTGGATCGGATGCGGACGAGCTGCCAATATGAAACCCCTCAAGAACATTTGCATCCGGTTCCAGTTCTTTGATGCTGTTTACCGTATTTGACAAACCGCTCCCTCCACTGGTACAGAAAGGTGCAATGGTCTTGCCGGAAAGGTCATAGCTGTCAAAAAAAGTATATAAGATCATCGGCATATCGCTCCACCAGTTGGGATAACCGACATAAATGACGTCATACTGTGCCATATTCTCTACGCTTCCCGCAATCGCCGGGCGGGCATTGCTTTCCTTTTCCTCTGACGCAATATCCAAAAGCACATCGTAGTCGTCAATATAGGCTTCCTCTGGAACAATCTCAAATACATCTGCTCCCGTCTGCTCTGCAATGGCATTTGCGACATTTTCCGTATTCCCCGACCATGAGAAATACACAACCAGCGCTTTGCTGCCATCTGCAAAGCTGCTTTTGTCGTTATCCGTCTCTTTCCTGCTGTTATCCGTCTCTTTCCTGCCGCATCCTGCCAGCAAAAGCGCCAATATACCAACCATAATTACTGATAACATTTTTTTCATTTTCATTGCTCCTTTCTCAGCGTACAGATAATTCTCTCTTTGAAGATTAAATTTATTGTAAATCTGCTTTCATTAAATGTCTAATACCTATATTGCATCTTTAATCATGCCTTTTTTGTATATCTTATTTTACGGCCATGACGAGAAAGCGAAGAAGGGTTGATTGAAATTCTAAATGCAACATTGAAGTTGTAAATGCACATTGACAGTTT
>CASUON010000306.1 GCA_949457475.1 uncultured Lachnospiraceae bacterium | reverse complement strand
CGGTAAAGTCCGTCAGCGTAACGATTACAATGCTCTTTTCCCCGTTGCGTAGCGGCCGAGTATCCAACTCCAGCACCTTGCCCCTAATAGCGACTTCGCCCATCTCCCCGACAATCTGGTCGATCGCGATCGCCTCATCTTCAAAATCCCTGCCGTAAATCACATCCGGGTTGTCGGAACGCCGAAAAGAACGTTCCCTGCGCGAAAACGCTTTTTTTGCGCCAGACCTTTTCTCCGGTGCTTTTCTTGTAGATTCCTTTCTGCCAGACGCTTTTTTTGCGGGAGCCTCTTCCCCATTTCCTCCGGACGCCCCGCGCGGGCCGCCTGGCTGACCGGCGTTTTGCGCGTATCCGCCTGCGCTCCCACCAACTTCCACCGGGCTGACCGGCGCATAGCCGCCCGCGCCGTGCCCGGCGGATGATGGCTGAGGCGATGGCTGACCGGTTTCGCCATAGACGCCAGGTGATGGCTGGCTGGTTCCTGCATAGACGCCAGATACTGGCTGGCCAGTTCCTGCATAGATGCCAGGTGATGGCTGGCCATCTTCCATGTAGACGCCAGGTGATAGCTGGCGGCTTTCTCCATAGACGCCTGACTGCGCGTATGACGCTGCATTGTCTGCCGGCTGGCCATAGACGCCGGAACCCGCTCCGTTTGCCCCAGGCCCATAAACGCCTGCTTTTTTACGCTTTTTCTCTTTTTTCGGCTCAAATACCGGTTCGATCGTCACATCCAGCCCGCAGCGGTCGCGGATAATCTTATACAGGATTTCCACCAGTTCGTCGCAGCGGTCTTGCGCCACCAGCGTATCTTCGATATGCAGCTTCATATGGCCTTCGCTTTCGAACTCTGTCTTTGCCATCCGAAACAAGTTGTAGACCAGCAGGCTGTACGCTTTTAATTCTTCCCGGATGCTGTCCCCGTAAATATCCAAAAGCGTCTGCGGCGTATACTGCGACGAGAGCTGGTAGCGCTCCATAATTTTTACGGTCAGCTCCTGGCGGGGGAACAGCTGGCGTTTGATATTTTCTTCCAATTGAAAGATATTTTTTTTATGGACCAGCCGCTTTCCGGTCAGGTACACGCGCAAACGCGTGCGCTGCTTATTGGAGACGACCCGTTCGACTTGCATTTCAGACAGCAGTTTCCCCATTTCTTCATTGACCTTGAGAACCGGAAATACATCAAAAAACTTTTTGGCCATCTGCATCTACTCCTTATCTTCTTGCGGCGCGGCGTCTGGCGCCATGGCGGCTTTCCTTTCTTGCGGCGCGGCGCCTGGCGCCATGGCGGTTTCCTTTTTTTGCGGCGCCGCGCCGGATTGCATGGCCAGCAGCTCTTCACGCAGCGCTGGCAAAAGTTCGGCCTCCGGCAGCTTTTTTATAATTTCGCCGGATTTGATCAAAAGGCCTTCGCCGCATCCCCCGGCAATGCCGATGTCCGCCTCCCGCGCTTCGCCTGGGCCGTTGACGACGCAGCCCATCACCGCTACTTTGATATCCATGGAAATGTCGGATACCATATCCTCCACCTGGTTCGCAAGGCTTATCAAATCGATTTTTGTACGGCCGCAGGTCGGGCAGGAGACGACCTCCGCTACGCCCTGGCGCAGCCCCAGCGTCTTTAAGATCAGCTTCGCTGATTTGACTTCTTCTAATGGGTCGCCAGTCAGCGACACCCGTATCGTATCCCCAATCCCCTGGTACAGGATCAGCCCCAGCCCAAGGGCCGACTTGATATTGCCGCTTTTTACCGTCCCCGCTTCTGTAATGCCTACATGCAGCGGATGCGCCGTCTGGCGCGCGATCAGTTCATGGGTGCGCACGCACATCAATACATCCGAGGACTTGATGCTAATGACTAGGTTGTCATAGCCCATATCTTCTATTACTTTTACCTGGTTTAGCGCGCTTTCCACAAGCCCCTGCGCCGTTACGCCGCCGTATTTTTCCAGCAGTTCCTTTTCCAGGGAACCGCTATTGACGCCTACCCGTATCGGGACGCCGCGCTCCTTTGCCACGTCTACAACGGCTTTTACCCGTTCTTTTGCGCCGATATTGCCTGGGTTGATGCGGATTTTGTCCGCGCCGTTTTCCATTGCCGCTATGGCGAGCCGGTAGTCAAAATGGATATCCGCTACGATCGGAATCGCTATGCGTTTTTTGATCTCGCCAAACGCCCGGGCAGCCTCCATGGAAGGGACAGTACTGCGGATAATGTCGCAGCCCGCGGCCGCTAGGCGGTTGATCTGCGCTACCGTAGCTTCGATGTCTTCGGTATGCGTATTTGTCATCGACTGAATCAGTACCGGGCGGCCGCCGCCAATTGTGCGGTTGCCGATTCGGACTGTTTTTGTATGTTTTCTTTCCATCGCTTTTCCAACTCCTGTGTGTTTCACGTTTTTGACTGCACGGTGTGCATTGATAATTATTTTACCACAGGTGGAGGGGGATTGGGGGGATTTTTTTAGGAATTCGGTGAAATGAAAAAGTTATAAAATGAAAGTTTAATTGATTTTATCTACAAGAATAAACGAAAGATGCGATTTCAGATAGATGCAATCTCAGATAAATGCAATTTCAGATAAATACAATCTCAGATAAATGCAATCTCAGACAAATGCAATTTCTGGAAAACGATGAAAGATAGATAATTGTTGATTTTATGAATAAACATTAGGTTATAATTTCTTTAATAGTTGATTCCACTTATGGATTTTGAGAATTCAAAAGGTTCATATTCCCCTTTTTCAATAATATCCGCGATGCGTCTACTTGCCTTCCCATCTCCATACGGATTGGCTGCATGCGCCATCTTTTGATATTCTTCTTTGTTGTCAAGCAATTTCGTAAATGCAACGTATATGGTATTTTCATCGGTTCCTACTAACTTTAAGGTACCCGCAGCAACCCCTTCCGGCCGTTCTGTCGTATTACGCATAACAAGAACCGGTTTTGCCAGGCTTGGCGCCTCTTCTTGAATGCCCCCAGAATCTGTAAGAATAAGATAAGACTGCTTTATGAAATTATGGAAATCCAGCACATCCAACGGTTCTATCAAGCGAATCCTGTCATCGTCTGCAAAAATAGACTGCGCGACCTGCCTGATCGCAGGATTTTTATGGATTGGATAGACTGCCTTCACATCATCGTGTTCATCCAGTACTCGCTTCATTGCGCGAAACATTTGTATCATTGACGTTCCAAAATTTTCCCGTCGATGCGCGGTAATAAGGATTAAGCGTGATCCGGCACTCCATGTAAGCAACGGATGCTGATATTTTTCCTTCACCGTCGCCTGTAACGCATCAATCGCCGTGTTGCCTGTAAGGAAAACCGAAGATGGATCCTTCCCTTCCCGGAACAAATTGTCAACTGCGCGTTTTGTAGGCGCAAAATGAAAAGATGCCAGATTCCCAATCATCTCTCGGTTTAATTCTTCCGGATAGGGACTGTAGATATCGTATGTACGAAGCCCCGCTTCTACATGGCCGACCGGGATCTTCAAATAAAATGCGGCGAGGGCTGCCGCGAAAGCCGTCGATGTATCGCCATGGACAAGGACAAGGCCTGGCCTAACCTTCTCCATGACTGCCCTGACCGCGCATAATACGGAACAGGTGATATCGAACAATGTCTGTTGATCTTTCATAATGTTAAGGTCATAATCCGGCCTGACCCGGAATACCTCAAGCACTTGATCCAGCATCGAGCGGTGCTGGCCGGTAACGCAGACAACCGTCTGGATAGACGGACGTTTTTTTAGTTCCAAAACAAGTGGGCACATTTTTATCGCCTCAGGGCGTGTCCCAAAGACGAGCAATACTTTTTTCATCAAAATTCACTCCCCTATTTTCATTTTCTATTCTATTTGTATTCCTTTTATGCTATTTCTAATTACTGATCTCTAGAGCGTGTTTGAAAAATCATTCCCGCAATCTGCACTCCCCATTTCGCGGA
>CASUON010000305.1 GCA_949457475.1 uncultured Lachnospiraceae bacterium | reverse complement strand
GGGCTTGCGGCCTGGTTCCAGCGTCCGGGTAGCACAAAACTTAAAAACAGTTCCAGAATACAACTGCGGGATAACAACCTATTATTGTTCTTTTTATAGTATATTCTGCATAGCCCTACCCCGTGAAAAGTAATGAGCTCGAGTGCTATAAATAGGAAATCTTACAGAAAATGTTGACGGAATGCCCGTTGAATATTAAAATAGAAAGAACCGCTGCACAAAGACGGGGCTTTACCCTGTTTGGAGAGCAATCCAGGCAGCGCGGATGTTTATTTATCTTATACGGAAAGGGGGAGTTTACTGTCCGGGATGAAGCGGGCAGTAACAGAGGGGATGTATTTCCCCGAAGAGGATTATGAAACAGAAAAATAGAAATTCATTTTCCGGCTCGATCGGCTTTGTCCTGGCAGCGGCCGGGAGCGCGGTAGGGCTTGGCAATATCTGGAGGTTTCCTTATCTGGCGGCAAAAGATGGAGGCGGATTGTTTCTCGTTATTTATTTAATATTGGCGTTGACGTTTGGGTTCGCCCTGCTTACGACAGAGATTGCAATTGGAAGGAAGACCAAGCAAAGCCCGCTGACTGCATATGGCAAGATCAGGGAAAAATGGAAATTCTTAGGCGTACTGGCCTGCCTAGTGCCGGTTATTATCATGCCGTATTACAGTGTTATCGGCGGCTGGGTAGTAAAATATTTCTTGGCGTTTCTAACCGGGGGCGGGGCGGCCGCTGCGGAAGATGCGTATTTTACGGGTTTTATCACTTCGGACGTTGAGCCGATCGTATTAATGCTTGTCTTTTTATTTATTGTCGCGTTTATTATTTTCCGCGGCGTCAATAAGGGCATTGAATCTTCTTCAAAGATTATTATGCCGGCGCTGCTCGTTCTGGTTGTGGGGATTGCGGTCTTTTCTTTGACGATCCGCCATACGGACGACGCAGGGGTTGCCAGGAACGGGATGCAGGGATTTTTGATCTATGTAGTGCCGGATTTGAAAGGGCTGACGGTGAAAGGGTTCTTCTCCGTATTGCTGGATGCGATGGGACAGCTGTTTTTTAGCCTGAGTGTGGCGATGGGTATTATGATTGCCTATGGCTCTTATGTGCGCGACGACGCAAATTTAGTAAAATCGATTAACCAGATTGAGATTTTTGATACGGCGGTGGCATTTTTGGCTGGCGTTATGATTATTCCGGCGGTATATACGTTTATGGGCAGGGAAGGCATGGCGGCTTCTGGGCCGAGCCTGATGTTTGTCTCGCTCCCAAAAGTATTTGCGGCGATGGGGGGCATTGGAAATCTGATCGGGTGCCTGTTTTTTGCTATGGTATTGTTTGCGGCGCTGACAAGCGCGGTGTCCGTTATGGAGGCCGTTGTATCCAGCCTGATGGACCAGTTCCATTTATCCAGGGTACGCGCGGCCGCGATTGAAACAGTCATTGCGTTAGTCGGCGGCGTCATCGTATGCTTAGGCTATAACCACCTTTACTTTGACATTGTACTTCCAAACGGCGCCCATGCGCAGATACTGGATATTATGGATTATATTAGCAACAATTTCCTGATGCCGTTAGTTGCGATCGGAACTTGTATCCTGATTGGCTGGGTGACCAGGCCGGGGGTTATTATCGATGAAGTGCAAAAGGGCGCGGATAAATTTGGCCGGAAAGGGCTGTACGTAGTGATGATGCGCTACATTGCGCCGGTGCTGCTTGTGATATTGCTGTTAAAATCGCTGGGGATATTGACAGTTATATAAAAGGGCATTGCGAAAACAGTTGACTTTTCGGTATAATGCGTTATAATAATTGTGTCTTATGGAAATATTATTAGAAATACTATTTGGAATGTTATTGGAAATAGTATTAGAAATACTATGAATGGTGGAAGGGAACGTAATGCTTTTGGATTACGTTTCCTGTTTTCTTATCGAAATAAATACCTATTTTCCCATAGGGATACAGGAGAATAGAACGCCTTTTTGTGCAACATCATTAAAATTATGATAGAAAATACGTTAGAAATAAGATGAAAATAAAAGGTACAGGGCGAAATGCGCTGGAAAAGGAGGAAACGAACAATGGAAAAGTTGATTTATCTCGATAATGCTGCGACTACGGCGGTGAAACCGGAAGTGTTTGAGGAGATGAAGCCATACTTTTTAGGAAACTACGGCAATCCGAACAGTGTGTATACGTTTGCGCAGGAAAGCAAAAACGCAGTCGAACATGCGAGGGGCCTGGTTGCCGGCATGCTGGGCACGAAAGCGAATGAAGTTTATTTTACCGGCGGCGGCAGCGAGAGCGACAACTGGGCGATCAAAGGGTGCATGCAGGCGTATGCGTCAAAAGGCAGGCATCTAATCACAACGAAGATTGAGCATCATGCGGTATTGCATACATGCGAGTATCTGGAAAAGCAAGGATGCGAGGTTACGTATCTGGATGTGGATGAAAACGGCCTGGTCAGCCTGGAGGCACTGGAGGCGGCGATCCGTCCGGAGACGGTTTTAATCAGCGTGATGTTTGCAAATAATGAGATCGGGACGGTCGAACCAATCCGTGAAATTGGCGCGATTGCCAAAAAGCATGGCGTATTGTTCCATACGGACGCAGTGCAGGCGTTTGGCCACACGCCGATTTCAGTAGACGAACTGAATATTGATATGTTAAGCGCGAGCGCGCATAAATTTGGCGGGCCAAAGGGCGTCGGGTTCCTTTATATAAGAAAAGGGGTAAAACTGGGGCCTTATATCCATGGGGGCGCGCAGGAACGCGGCAAGAGGGCCGGGACGAGCAACGTGCCTGGCATTGTCGGCATGGGCAAAGCGGTGCAGATGGCCGCGGAGCATATGGAAGAACGTGAAAAGCAGATTGCCGTAGTCCGCGACCACTTAATCGAACGCGTGCTGCGCGACATCCCATATGCGCGGTTAAATGGCCACCGCCAGCAGAGGCTTTCGAATAATGCAAACTTTTGTTTCCGCTTTATCGAAGGGGAATCGCTTTTGATTATGTTGGATCAAAAAGGGATTTGTGCGTCCAGCGGCTCGGCATGTACCTCCGGTTCGTTAGACCCGTCCCACGTACTGTTGGCGATCGGGCTGCCGCACGAGATTGCGCACGGCTCTTTGCGGCTGACGCTTTCCGAGGAGACTACATTAGCGGATATAGATTATGTCGTGGACGAGCTAAAAGCAATTGTGCAGCGGCTGCGCGGCATGTCCCCGTTATACGAAGATTTTCTGAAAAGCGAAGAAGGAAAAAAAGCGGCTGAATAAAAGGCCTATACTGTATATGCGATATGTTTCGGAAAGGAGGAGGGCGTCGGCAGAAAGAAAGCGCCCGGTATAAAGATGTATAGTGAAAAAGTCATGGACCATTTCAACA
This sequence comes from uncultured Lachnospiraceae bacterium, assembly GCA_949457475.1. GTDB lineage: Bacteria > Bacillota > Clostridia > Lachnospirales > Lachnospiraceae > Eubacterium_J. Next base: position 605 of record CASUON010000305.1, on the reverse strand, counting down.
ATCCGAGGAATGTGGGAGAAATTGAAAATGCCAGTGGGGTAGGGACGGTAGGAAATGCAAAATGCGGCGATATTATGCGCATTTATCTGGATATCGATGAAGAGACAAAAGTGGTGAAGGACTGCAAGTTTAAAACGTTTGGCTGCGGCGCGGCGGTTGCTACCAGCAGTATGGCAACCGAGCTGGTAAAAGGAAAAACGATCTACGAGGCCTTGCAGATTACGAATAAAGCGGTTATGGAGGCGCTGGACGGGCTGCCTCCAGTCAAAGTACACTGCTCCCTGCTGGCGGAAGAGGCAATCCATGCGGCATTGTGGGATTATGCGCAGAAGAACCATATTGAAATTGAAGGGTTAAAGCCGCCGAAGGCGGATATTTCCGAAGAGCCTGTAGAGGAAGAGTAGGATAAGGGAGTTGTAAAATTGTACCAACTGCGTAGCAGGAAATAGGCGTTCGCTGAAGGATATGCCGGAGACAGCAGTAATTAGCTGCCTCCGGCTGTTCTTGTTGTAAGGGGAAGAAAAGACGAATGGGCGCCAGCGGCGGAAGAATCGCGGGTTTGAAGTTGGAAGGAGAAAAAGACGAATGGGTGCCAGCGGCGGAAG
>CASUON010000304.1 GCA_949457475.1 uncultured Lachnospiraceae bacterium | reverse complement strand
CCTCTCTAACTCAACCTCATTTTGCCTGTTCGCAAGGCCGGCCTACTAACCCAAAATCATTTTGCCTGTTCGCAAGGCCGGCCCTCTAACCCAAAATTACATTCCTGCTGTCAAACTGGTATACTTCAAAATTCCCGCTGCAGTCCGGGTGCTGCTGGATATGGTTAAAAATCACGCCGCCTGCGTCGCATTCCCCCTGCCCGTCATATGGCGGGGACTGCCAGCCGCAAAGCGTACATTTTGCGATAAAAAACATATTGTTTAATACCGCGCCGCCTGCTACCGCGTCCAGGTCGTCATCCGACAGCTCCCCCCTTTTTAATATCCCTTTTTTTGCATGATCCATTGCGTTTTTCAACTGATTCGTCTGTAGTTCGTTCGATTTTTCCATTTTGATTTTCCTTCCTTTCTTGTTTTTCTTTCATACATCTTTTATCTACATGTAATACATGCCTTTTGTTGCTTTTCCTCCCATGCCCCTTTTTTTCCACAAGGAACCGCCATTATTATACTGGGAGGAACCTGTTTTACGGATTTACGGATTTCCAATCTCTTTTTTTATTTTTAAGATATTCCTGCCGTCTTTATATTCATAAGTTATCTCATCCATACTCTTTTTTACCATATAAATCCCAAGCCCGCCGACTTCCCGTTCCTGCGCTGCCAGCGTTACATCCGGGTCGGCCTTGGCAAGCGGGTCGTACGGCATGCCCTGGTCAATAAAGGTAATCGATACCGACAGCGGTTTTTGGCACACCTCTACGCGCACGGTCGCAGGGCCTTCTCCCGGATGATACGCGTAATGCGCAATATTCCCAAACAATTCGTCAATGGCAATGTCAATCTGCATCTGCGCCTTCACCGGGCAGCCAAGTTCTTCCAGCTGCCCATCTACAAACGCCGTAACTTGCGGTATATTTTCTACCGCGGCGTTTATCGTCAGCTCTTTCATATGCTCCCTCCTCTATATTCCATACACAGCATTGTAATATCATCAAACTGCGGCGCATCTTTTACAAACGCGTCGATCTCCCGCTTTACCGCCGGCAAGATTTCTTCCGGGCACATGGTGCTGCTGCGCCCCAAAACGTCTTTTAACCGCTCCATGCCAAAGAGCGTATTGTCCGCGCGGGTCGCCTCCGTTACGCCGTCTGTATACAGAAAAATCTTATCCCCCGGCTCTAAGGCAATGCTCCCGCAGCGGTAGCGCATTTCTTCCATGCCGGCCAGCACAAAGCCCGGACGTACTTTGTACGGCTCAAACGCCTGCCCGCTTCTGCTTAGAAAAGGCATTTCATGCCCTGCGTTGACAAATTGGAACTCCCCTGACTCCAAATCCAAAACCCCTTCAAATGCTGTGATAAACAGCCCTTCGCTGTTCGATTCGCACAATAAATTGTTGACCTGCGTAAACACGGCGCCAAGGTCTACCCCGGGCAGCGTATGGTCTTTGATCAGCGTCTTCCCAATGACCATAAATAACGCGGCCGGAACCCCTTTGCCGGATACGTCCGCCATAACGATCGCCAAATGCGTGCTGTCCACCATAAAGAAATCGTAAAAGTCCCCGCCTACTTCTTTCGCCGGATTCATCGTAGCGTATATTTCAAACTCCTCCCGGTCTGGAAATGCCGGGAAGATGCTTGGCAGCATATGGGCCTGTATCTGCGTGGCAATCGAAAGTTCCGCGCCAATGCGCTCTTTTTCCGCTGTTACGGCGGTCAGGTTTTCGATATATTCCTGTATGTCGGATTCCATCTTGCTGACGGCTTTGGCCAGGATGCCGATTTCATCTTTCCGTTTCAGGGAAAGCAGCGCGTCCGAAGGGGTATTTGTATCGGCAAACCGCTTTGCCTCATTGGTTACGGCTAAGATCGGGGCGATCATCTCTTTCTTTAAATAAGCGCTGTATAATAAGAAGAATACAACAATTGCCAGCAATGTACCTACCAGTACATGGACAACATACGTATTCCTGGCGTCTTCTAGGCGCGTCATTGTCTTTTCCACGCAGAGGATAGCCACGATCTCCCCTTTGGAATCATACACGGGAACCGCCGCTGTCGTATGTGCGCCGGACTCCTTGGAATACGCATACAGGTATTTTTTCGCCCGCTCCCCTTTCGTCACAATATTTTTGACGTCCTCCACAAATTCCTCCGCTACATCCCGAGCTGTATAGCCAAGCGGATAACGGCTAAAGCTGCTGTCAGGGTCTAAGGAATCATAGATATAGGTAAGCGTCATAAAATCGGAAGTATCTACTTTCGCCACATAAATAAACGTCACATCCGACGCCTCCACAAGCGCGTCCAGCTGTTCTAAAATACCGTTATATTCCGCGTCCGCCTGCCCATGCGCAAGGTAATCTTCAAATTTATCCGGGTTTAGGTAGCCGCAAGCCGTATCCGCAATTTCATAAGCAGTGTCATTATATTGTTTTTCCAGTACCGAGGTAAACTCCCGATACCCGACCGTACTGGCTGCGATACCAAGCAATAGCCCAAACAGGACAATCCCAGCCATCAGCTTGCCCGTAATCCCGGCCATTTTTTCTCTCATAACCCAATCCTGCCTTTCTTGTTGTTTGCTCTGGACTTCACAAGGCATCGCAAGGCCAGGTATATTAGCCATCCGCCCAGTTTCCGTCAAAAAACCGCTTTTTTTCATCGGTATCCAAAATCCGGAGCAGCTTATTTTGCCCTAACGAAACGCCTTGTGCCTCCAGATGCTTTTCATACCGCGCAAAACTGCCTGCGCGCAGCCTTTTTATGCACAAAGGCCCGATTTCATTCATATTCCGGCACCACTGGTATTCGAAGTTTACCGCGCAAAGGCATTCCTCCAAAATTTCCTGCGCATGGCACGGCATGTTTCCAGACACTTCCATATAAAACAGATACCCTGGCAATGCGCCGCCCACATCTTCCTGCACGCAATACCCGTTAACCAGCACGCCCGTCTGCCCAGCAAACCGGCGGACGGCCTCTTCGAGCTGCTCCAAATTACTTTTTTCCCCCGCAATATTAATCACCAAATTTTTCCGGTAGCAAAACCGTACGAGCGGAAGCTTCCCATACCAGCCGGTTGTTTCTACCACATCCCCCATCCGGTAGCGGTACAAGCCCGAATGGTTGGTAAACAAAAGCTCGTAGCGCCTCCCCTGTTCCAGCTCCCATAAATAGAGCGGCCGCGGCGGCGCAGCGCCGTCCAATGGCAGGAATTCAAAAAATCCCGCTTCTGGGAACAGGATATAGGCATCCGGGGCGTCCATCTGCCCGGCCACGCCAAAGATCCCTTCCGTGGCGCCATATACAAAATGGTGCAGCGGGATGCCTGCCGCATATTCTTCATACCGTTTCATATAATAGGAAAACGCCGCCCCACCAATCGCCTGCACATACTTAAGCTGCGGCCACAACTTCCTGATCATGCCCTGGCGCAGCCCCCCATAGGAAAGGCTTCGCAGCTCCCCTGCCCGCCGCGGGTTTGGCGGCAGTTTTTCTTCCATATATGCGGCCCAACGCCGATCCAGCCCCGCGGCGTCAGACACCCGCCCCGTAGCGATATCCGTTAGCAGCATTTCCCAGTTCTGGTAGATATAATCCATAACGGCAATGACCCGGTTGATAAATACGCCGTGGATTGCGCACAAATCCCGCTGCGCCAGCGCAAAACGCACTTTTACATATAATAAATCCTCCAGCCTGGACGGAAACAGCACTTCTTTGGGCACGCAATAGCCAGATGCGTCAAACTGCCCGTCCCGGTCAAGCCACTGGTACAGGGACGCGGAACGGATGCCCTGCAGCCTGCCGTCTGGCATGTAGGTTTTTGCAAATTCCCCAAGCTGGAACACCTTTCCATAAATATTGGGCGTATCTTTATAATATTCCCCTGCCACGCCAAATACGGTGCCGCAGGCATAAACCTGGTACAGTTTCAGGTCATCCTCTGTCAAAGGCAGGTATTTCGGCTCCCCCGTTGTGCCGGAACTGATACAAAAATACG
>CASUON010000303.1 GCA_949457475.1 uncultured Lachnospiraceae bacterium | reverse complement strand
AAGAACCGGCCGACAGATTCCGGAAAGGAAAACGAAGAGCCGCTGGCAGGTTCCGGCAAAGGAGGTAGCGAATGTCCAAAATACAGATGCTGGATGAACAGACGATTGATAAAATTGCGGCGGGCGAAGTAGTAGAACGCCCGCGTTCAATTGTAAAAGAGCTGGTAGAAAATGCGATAGACGCCAAAGCAACCGCTATTACCGTAGAAATTAAAGATGGCGGCACAACGTTTATCCGTATTACAGACAACGGGCAGGGGATTGCAAAAGACCAAGTGCCGCTTGCTTTTATGCGGCACGCGACAAGTAAAATCCGAAAAGTAGAGGATTTATTAGATATTACATCGCTTGGATTTCGTGGAGAGGCATTGTCCAGCATCGCCGCCGTATCCCAGGTAGAGCTGATTACCAAAGTGCCTGCCGACCTGACTGGCACGAAATACAAGATCGAAGGGTCGCAGGAAATGGGGATCGAAGATATCGGCGCGCCGGACGGGACGACGTTCCTTGTCCGCAACCTATTTTACAATACGCCCGCCCGTCAGAAGTTTCTGAAATCCCCGCAGACGGAAGCGTCTTATATCGGTACGCTGATGGAACGTTTGGCATTGTCGCACCCGGATATCTCCTTCCAGTTCCTTGTCAATAACCAGCCGAAGCTGCATACAAATGGAAACGCGCAGATCAAAGATATTATTTACCATATCTATGGAAGGGAGATCGCTGCCGGCGTACTTGCGCTTAACAGCCAAAAAGAACTGCTGACAGTGGAAGGCTATATCGGTAAGCCGTTTATTTCCAGGGGGAACCGTAATTACGAAACCTATTTTATTAACGGCCGTTATGTCAAAAGCCCGCTTATTTCCAAAAGCATTGAGGACGCGTATAAGCCGTATTTAATGAAGCACCAGTATCCTTTTACCGTGCTTCATATTACGGTCGACGGCGCGCTGATCGACGTCAATGTACACCCGTCGAAAATGGAAGTCCGTTTCCGCCAGGAAGAAGCGGTGTACCAGACATTACTGTCGGCCGTGCGCGAAGCGCTGGAGCATAAAGACCTTGTGCCGGAAGTCCCGCTTGACGAAACAAGTGCAAGAAAAAATCCTAACAGGCCGTCCGTCGGGCTGCGCCGTCCGGAGCCATTCGAAAAAAAACGGCTGGAAGCGTTGCGGGCCGCCGTACAAAAAGACAGCCCGTATGAACCAAAATATAACCCAAAATATAACTCCAATTATAAACTTCCTGTCGCGGCTGCGCCAGCATCTGAAATTGCAGCTGGGAATCCCACAGGAACGCCAATACAAAGTGACACGTCTGGAAATGTAATGGAAACACCTTTGCGCAACGCCATATCTGAAAATGCAAGCGAAGCACCTTTGCACAATGCCATGTCTGGAAATGCAAGCGAAACACTTTTGAGCAATGCCATATCCGGGAATGCAAACGAAACGCCTTTGTATAACGCCACGTCCGAAAACGCTAATGTGCATCCGCTACGGCAGGCAGCTACTGACCAAAATGCCGTGGAAACGACGCAGCCAGCTCCCGCTCAAACAGCAGTAGAAACGACGCAGCCAGCTACCGCTCAAAATGTCGTAGAAACGACGCAGCAGCAGACAGCCGCAGCCATGCACAAGGAACCTTACGCAAACATTCCAGACACACCAGGCATTTTTTACAGCGATGAAAAGAAGGAGACCTATAAACAGGAAACCTATGAGCAGCTTTCCCTTGCAGAAGCAGATAGTTTCCACGCGGATTTCATTGCAGAGGCAAAACGCCGCAATTATACTGTAATCGGCCAGCTGTTTGACACGTATTGGCTCGTCCAGACGGAACATGAGCTATTTATTATAGACCAGCATGCTGCGCACGAAAAAGTGCTGTATGAGCAAATGATGGCGCATCTTTCAAAACGGGAATTTACCTCCCAGCAGCTTTGCCCGCCGACAATTATTACAATGACTATGCAGGAAGAGCAGCTGTTTCACAAATATGAAGAGCAGTTTAGCCAGATTGGATTTGAAGTCAATGATTTTGGCGGAAGGGAATACGCTATCTGCGCCGTTCCAGCCAACTTGTTCAACCTAGACCCAAAAGGGCTGTTTTTGGATATGCTGGACAACCTTTCACACGACACGGGCAAGCATACGCCGGATACGATACTGGAAAAAATTGCGTCTATGTCATGTAAAGCGGCGGTCAAAGGCAGCCAGCGCCTGACAAGGGCAGAAGTGGAGAAACTACTTTCAGACCTACTGCAGCTGGAAAATCCATACAATTGCCCACACGGACGCCCAACGATCATCGCCATGTCCCAAAAAGAAATTGAACGAAAATTTAAGCGGATTGTTTAAAACCCCGCATCTGTTTTAGAACGGGTTCATAAGGAGGAACTTTATGAGATTTGTAATTCAAAGGGTTAGCGAAGCTTCGGTAACCGTAGAGCAGCAGGTGATTGGAAAGATCGGCAAAGGATTTCTCGTACTGATCGGGATCAGCGATTCAGATACGGAAGAAATTGCAGATAAAATGATAAAAAAAATGACCGGGCTGCGTATTTTTGAAGATTCGCAGGGAAAGACAAACCTGTCGCTGGAATCGGTACAGGGGCAGCTGCTGTTAATCTCCCAGTTTACTTTATACGCGGACTGCCGCAAAGGAAACCGGCCGTCATTTGTAAACGCCGGCACGCCGGACCAGGCAAACGCCTTATATGAGTACATTATCCAAAAATGCCGCGCACAAAACTACCCGGTACAGACCGGAAAGTTTGGGGCGGATATGAAAATACAGTTGTTAAATGACGGGCCGTTTACCATTCTATTAGATTCGGATGAATTGTGGACAAAACGATAGCGCGTATAATAAAAGAACGTGCCTTTGATGCCCGGTGCTAGAGCGTGTTTCTTTTTGGTTAAAAAAGATTGTAAAATATTTCTTCCAAAGGGATACAAAAATCGTTGTAGAGGGATGCCGGGATTGTGCTTGTACAGGTTTCCCTCTCCCGTTTAGTCATGTCATCCGTTGGAAGTTGGTACACTCCGCCAAGCCTGTATTTTCCATCCGTGAGCAAGTAGGCTTCGATGGAGCATAGCTTTGTATCGACAATCCAGTATTCCTTTATACCTGATTTTTCATAGAGGTCTTTTTTATAGCCCCTGTCGTTTTTCGCCGTACTTGGGGACAGCACTTCAACAACCAGGTCAGGTGCGCCGTAAATGCCGTCTGGATGGATGATGTCCCTATTGCAGATGATCATTGTATCCGGGATAACACGGTCTACTTCCGTGAGGTAGACATCGGTTCCATCTGCGAATGCTTCGCAGGGCTTTCCTTTAAGATAATTGAAAAATGCATTGAAAATATGCGATGCCACCCGGTTATGGTTTACCGTCGGGCTGGACATCATGTAGATTTCCCCGTGTAGCAGTTCTTCGCGGGGTTCTTCCTGGTAGGCAAGGTTCGTGTTCATGAATTTCTTCCTTTCAGCTTTTCATGTAATAAATCAATGATATTTTTCGACGGATTGATGCTACCCCCAAGTATTCGTAAAAGTGTCCTTTTGCGAATACTTGGGGGAATACCCGCACGATCTGCTCACCGCCCTATTTTCCAAATTAATAATGAATACTAATACTTCAATATTTCTTTATAAATAATGAATACTAATACTTCAATATTTCTTTATATTTTAAAATCAGTTCGACGCAGCCATCCACACCTAATTTTGCGGAATTCAGCGTCATATCGTAGGTCTTGGAATGTCCCCATTTTTTATTGGAATAATAATTGTAATAGCTGGAACGCTGTTTATCTTTTTTGTTAATCATATCGCGCGCCTTGGATTCGCTGACGTCGAATTCCTTCATCGTATTTTTGATACGAAAATCCAAGTCCGCATGGATAAACGTATTGATTGTATGCGGAAAATCGCTAAGCGCATAATCTGCGCAGCGCCCAACGATGACGCAGGATTCTTCTTCCGCGATCTTTTTGATCGTATCAAACTGC
>CASUON010000302.1 GCA_949457475.1 uncultured Lachnospiraceae bacterium | reverse complement strand
CGGGGCGTGGTACTTTGAACTTGTCTACCTTCCTGCCAAGCAGCTCCACCAGCTTATCTTGGGAAAGCCCTTCTTTCTCCCATACAACAAACAATGCGGGCATCTGCCCCATAACCCTGTCCGGTTTTGGCACACAGGCACACTCTTTCACACCTTGTACCTGCAGTACCGCATCTTCAATTTCAGCCGGCGAGATTTTATTCGCCCCGCTGACAATCATATCATCCTTGCGTCCAAGGATATAAACCATGCCATCCTCCCCCTGATACCCTAGATCTGCAGACAATACACGTCCGTCGCGCATCACTTCGGCAGTTAGCTCCGGGGCGTTCAAATAGCCGGACATCAGCGTCCCACCCTCTGTTGCAATAATTCCAGGATGGGAACGGCTGCTGTGTTCAATTACAGTACCGTCCTCTTCCAAAAATACAATGTTGGAATGCAGGCTTGCCCTGCCAACACAATCCGGTTTAGGCGGATAGGCGCTCCATTCAAAATATGCGGACCCAATCGCTTCTGTGGAACCAAAATCATTGAACAGGCGCACACCCGGCAATAGCGTACGCAGACGTTCCTTATCATGTTCGGGGATTATCGCACTGCCGACACTAACGATGCGGATCTGTGGGGCAGCTTCAAGCAACAGCTTTTCCGCCCGGCTTAAAATCTGCGCCACCTGGGCCGGGACAAACTGCAGGATGTTGCAGCGGTATTTTTTTATAGCGCCAAATACATTTCCAAATAGCATAGCCGACCCCATAATTACCGCGGCCGCGCCACTGACAAGCATTGCCTCCACACGCCGCAGCCCACCGCTATGGGAAAGTACCTGCGGTACAAGCGCAATATCATCCGGCGTAATCTGGTACGAATATCTTACATTGTCTGCGCCACAAAAACGGCAACGGAAACTTGACAAGACGCCCTTGCTCTTTCCTGTCGTACCTGTCGTACAAATCACACAAGCAATCTGCTCAGGATCCGGCGGGTCATACACACACGTCTGATCCCCTAAAGTGTATACCACAGGTAAAACCTCCGCGCCAAACTGCTCCGCCAGTTCCGCTAGCCTTTCGCCAGTTGCTGTCGCCTCCACAGGGATGGCCGCTCCCCCCGCCGCTTGTATCCCGTAAAACGCTACCAAGTGTGCAATCGTTTGGCGGGTCTGCAGTATATAATACCGCCCAGGCTGTACCGAACAGGCATACCTCAATATCTTTACCCAAAAGGAGCCATACGTAATCTGCTCGCCGTTTCCAGCATCGATCAGGCAGACTTTTTCTGGCGTTTTTTCAGCATAATATTGAAGTTTGGATAAAATTGTCTCTTTTTGTTTACTCATTTTATTTAGCTCCTGAACCATTTGAATCCATGGGGAAATTAATTAACTTCCGCATTTTTCAACAAGAGCAGCAATTGCCCCAACCGATTCAAAATTCTCCGACAAGACATCCTCCGGATCGATTTCTATATCAAACGCTCCTTCCAGCGCCATAATTAAATTCATAATATCAAGTGAATCAAGAATTCCATCCGAAATTAAACTTGTACTGTCAAGGTGCGGCTCCACTTCTTTATTAACTTCTACTAAAATTTTACTAACACGTTCCTTTATATTTTCCATTTGCTTCTCCTTTAAAATAATTTTCCAGTAATTTTCAATATTTCTCCTGTAATTTCTGCTGCCTCTTCGGATGAAAGAAAATAAACAGCTTTTGCTATGTCAGAGGGTTCAATCAATGGCTGGCCTTTCCAAACAGCCTGCTTTTCTATGCCATGCGCCATATCTGTATCCACTGCGTGAGGCGCGATTGCATTTACACGGATCCGGCCAAGCAGTTCTAAACGAAGCACCTGCGTCCATGCTATCATAGCTGCTTTACTTGCCGCATAGGCTGATTCACCTTTCTTTGGCTCCAATCCATCGATACTCGCCACATTGACAATAGACCCCCCTTCCGGCATCCGCTTCAGCAATAACTGTGTCAACCGCATATGAGCGAAAAGATTTACATCAAAAACTTCACGAATCGACGCAAGAGATGTCAACATAAACAATTTAACCTCACATACACCAGCATTATTCACAAGCGCATGTACTGTTATTTTCGGCTTTGAAACTACAGAATTTATCTGTTTTTTCATCGCTGCTTCATCCTGCATATCAAAAAAAATCGGCACAACAGTTACATGATACTCAACAGCCAGCCGGTGTACAAACTTTTTAAATTCTTCGGTATCCTTCCTCGCATGGGCAATTACATCCCATCCCCTTTGAGCAAACAGTTCAGCAATAGCTTTCCCAATCCCACGGTTACTGCCACTGATAAATACCGTTTTCCTTTCATCCATAGTCTTCGAAACCTCCTGTCTTACTCATTAATTTGGCCTGTCCTGATCCCCGTCAGCTTTAAAAAAGACCGCTTTTCCATGGGGGGTTCCTACCCAGATATCTATATTTTCCGCTACATAGGGTGCAAAATAATTTGGTATAATATTTGTATCGCCATCCTGCAGCTCAATCATACCTGCCTGACGGACATAGGATGTATCAAAGCCATAACAATAAAAATCAATATATTCGTATTTTTCCAACCCTGCTTTCAAAAATGCGGAAATTCCGCCAAATAACTGGGGCCTCCCCATATAATCTACGATACGCAGCACCTTCACACCGCCATATTCCTGTTCCCTGCAAAAAAGCAGCGCCTGCACTTTCTCCCCTTCGGACAGTCCATACACTTGATAAGTATAAACTGGGTGTTCAAAATACCGATGGCTGATGTACCATGCATCCTTATATGGAAAAGCATCCGCACTACATGAAAAATCGTAAAGCCTGTTCAATTCTCTGAAATTTTTGAACGGAATCACCTGTACCTGATAATCTCGGTTTTCCACAAATGGTTCGAAATGCCCCACTTTTGCCACACAATAATCGCTACGATTCGCCAAACAGTAAAAATGCTGCATTTTACCCACATCATCAAAACGCTCTATTTTACGAATAATTGGAACGGTAGTCTGCGGATTAGCCCCTATACTCAAAAATGCCCTTGTATTTGTATACCTTTTCAGCCGTTTGACAATTTCCAGCCCCAACAGCCCCATCGCGCCTGGTATTACTTTCCATATGCTGCCCCATGTATCGAATTTATCCATGTTTTTAGAAGCCATTAAAAATCCATGCATCCCATGGATCATACCAGTTTCTTTGTCTTTAGCAATTACAAAGTTCACTTTTCCATCTACAACCATCTCATATTCAAAAAAATCACGGTTTCTTGCCAAAATATGGCCTTTTTTCCAGTGGTCTTCTATAAACCGCATAATTTCTTCTATTTCCTCATATTTTGCGAAACGGATTTCGTATTTTTTATCAAAAGGTGACGTCTTTGCCTCCACCAACTGGCCTCCTTTTTTTATTTTATTGAATCATTCGGTTTCAGATTGTCCTATAGTCCTAATTTCCCAAAAATTATGATAATAATTTATAATTTTGACTTTTCGGCGGGAAGTCATTACAATCCAGCCTTGGCAATGTTAGCGGGTTATCTTTTCCTATCTCCGCCACACGAACCTCTGTACTAAAACCCACGCAAGCTCCTTCGCGTTCAATAAATTCCAATACCTCCTGGCTATAATTGCCATAAGGATAATTCATGGCCCAATGCCCCCTATCAATCAGACCATCCAGCGCATCCAACGCCTGCGACACATCCTGCTTCATTTGTTCTAGAGGAAGGTTTCCAAGCCAGTAATGGTCGAATCCATGGATACCGATGAACATTCCATGCCGTTTCATCGTCCGTATCTGATTTTCCGTCATATAAAGTTCAAAAGCCAGCTGCTCTTCCGTAATGCCCAGATAGTTTTTAAAGAGGTCGCTGGAAATTCGGTTGCGTAGCGGCTCAGGTAAAACAGTCTGCAGCATCCGTTTTACAAAAATGGTTTCCCCTGTATCAAAACGGTTCGGAACCGCATATTGCCGGAACAGCTCATCCGTAGGGGCATAGTCA
>CASUON010000301.1 GCA_949457475.1 uncultured Lachnospiraceae bacterium | reverse complement strand
TCTCCACAAAATGTGAAGCACATCTTACGAAAAGCATTTTTCAAACACGCTCTAGTGTTCCATCCGGACAGATATCAGAGATTAGAGGGAGTAGCGAAACGATGGAAATTTTAGTAACTGGGAGCAATGGGTTCGTTGGCAAAAACCTGGTCTGGAACCTAAAGGCGATCCGGGACGGGAAAAACCGGACGAGAGAGGGCTTGGAGATTACACAAGTATACGGCTATGACCTGGGCGCGGGTGTTGACGAGCTGGAATATGCCTGCAGCAGGGCGGACTTTGTGTTCCACCTGGCAGGGGTAAATAGGCCAGCGGAAGGCAGCGCGCCAGCAGAAAGCAGTGCGTTGGCGCAAAATAGCGCGCCAGCGGAAAACAACGCGTTTATGGAAGGCAATGTTGGCTTTCTGTCAACGCTGCTGGAGACATTGAAAAAATATGGCAACAATTGCCCAGTTATGTTTTCCAGTTCTACGCAGGCGTCGTTGGCCGGGCGTTTTGCTGGTTCGCAATACGGCAGGAGCAAGCTGGCCGGGGAGGGGCTGATGTTTGCATATGCGCGGGAGGCCGGGGCGAAAGCGCTTGTTTACCGCTTTCCAAACGTTTTTGGCAAGTGGTGCCGCCCCAATTATAATTCCGCAGTCGCTACCTTTTGCCATGCCATTGCAAACGGCTTGGCGTATACTGTCAACGACCCGGGGACGGAGTTGGAGCTACTCTATATCGACGATTTAATAGAGGGGATGCTCGACGCGCTGGAAGGCAAAGAGCGCCGGTGCGAGTACCATGGGGCGCAGGCGGTGCCATGCGCAGGCGGGCGTTTTTGCTTTGTGTCTGTAGTGCACCATGCCACGCTTGGGGAAATTACCGGGCTTTTGCATACGTTCCATTCCATGCAGGATACGTTTTTTATGGCGGATATGCCTGCTGGCTCCTTTACAAAAAAGCTGTACAGCACATACCTTTCCTACCTGCCGCAAAGCGCGGCGTCTTATTGCCTGCATCCAAATACGGACAGCCGCGGGAGCTTTATAGAACTGCTAAAGACTAAAAGCTGCGGGCAGGTAAGCGTCAATGTCGTAAAGCCGGGGGCTGTGCGCGGCCAGCATTGGCACAACAGCAAATGCGAGATTTTTTTTGTAGTGAACGGCCATGGGCGGATCCGGCAGCGGCGCGTCGGCACAGACCCGGGCACGGGAAAGCCGTATCCGGTACTGGAATTTGAAGTCTCGGGGGAGCGGCCGGCAGCGGTACGGATGCTGCCTGGCTATACGCACAATGTTGCCAATTTGTCCCAAACCGAAGATTTGATTCTTGTGATATGGGCAAACGAGCCGTTTGACGGGAAACGCCCGGATACGTTTTATGAGCCAGTGTAATAGGGGCATGTCAACATTGTCAGCGTATCAATGCAACGCCTGAATACGTTTTATGAGCCAGTGTAATAGGGGGCATATAGGCCGCTCTACGGCTTGCGCCGACGGCCTGCGGTCAGGCCAAAGCTCAGTTCTAAAAGCGAAAAGATAACATCTTTTTCTACAGAGCCGTCCAGCAGGATGGTGACCCAATTTCCCTTGTTCATATGGTAGGCGGGGAGATATCCTTTCTGGGACAACAAGGAGCCGATCATAGCCGGCTCGCATTTGATATTTAGGATATCAATGGGTTCGCTGCCGGAAAGGCCCAGTTTTTCCGGCAGTAGATTCATAAGCAGCGCATACCATTTCCGGTTGCCTTGGTGGCGTAAAACGGCGTCGCACGGAGATTTTGGCCACAAGTATTCCGGTGTGGTGCCGTAATGGTTGGCCGCGTATTGCAGTACGTCCTCCCGAAGGGATTGATTTGAATCTTCCTTTATGATCGGTTCCATTTGGAATTCTCCTTGTCAGATTGTCTGGTTTTGTCGCATAAATTGAGAAAATAAATTGTCCGTTCTAAAGACTTATGTCAAAATATCATGTCAAAACAATTCGTCAAGATTTCATGTCAAAGTAATTCTTTAAAGTTATCTGTCTAAGTAATTCTTTAAAATTTCATATAAAAGTAAATCTTCAAAGTAAATCTTTTCCTTTTCGGATATAGTATAAAAAATAGACAGATAGAAGTCAAGGTGAAAGTAAAGCATGGCAGGGAGGGGCTGTCCGGGAATATATTTGGATATAGTGGAAAAGAGTGGAAAGTTTGGAGTTTTAAACAGTTTCGCTTATTGTAGACTTTATGGAAAGAGCATTCAAAAAAGTATACTTTTTTGAATGCTTTTTTTGTTATTAAATTTTAACAATTCTATCATTATATCGTCAAAAAAACAAGGGAACTTTACAACATTTTTTTGGTAATAATGACGAATTTTTCCTTATCTGTGTTCACTCCCAAAAAGTATACGATTTCGAACTTTAAATATAAAGTTGTGAGGGAATATCTATGGGTAGGACATATGGGTATGTGCGTATCTGGCCTTATGAGCCAGATGCAGACAGTCAAATCATTATGATGCATGAGATGCATGTACCGGATAGAGATATTTTTATTGATAAGCAGATAGAGGCTGGCAGTGAAGGCCAGGAATACCAGAAGTTATTAAAAAAGCTAAAGGCTGATGACCTACTTTATATTAAGAGCCTGGATGCTTTAGGAGAAAGCTATAAAGAAATCGGGCGGCAGTGGAGGTTATTGACCAAAGAAAAACAAGCGGATGTGGTCGTGCTGGATATCCCACAATTGGATACCCGGCGGGGAAGGACGCAGTTTGATACGCTGATTGCGGATTTGGTGCAGTCGATGCTGGAATATGCCCCGAAGGCGGAACGCAAGAACCGTAAGCAAAGGCAAAAGGAAGGAATTGAAGAAGCGAGGCGCCGCGGAGTACAGTTTGGCAGGCCAGAGCTGCCTTTGCCAGATAATTTTGAACGGGTTTATCAAATGTGGAAAAGCAAACAAATATCCGGGGAAGAGGCGGGGCGGTTGTGTGGGATATCGAGGTCGAAGTTCTATAACCGTGCTAGTAAGTGGAAAAAAATGGAAACAGCGCAAAGAGAAAGCAGGAAAAGGATAGGGCTATGAGGAAAGCACAAAAAATGCAGGCAGAGCGCTTTATGGAAGTACTTGGCCGGGCACACCGCGAACTAAAACAATGCATAGAACATAAAAAATATGCGGCAGCATGTGAAATCATTTCTGAATGCCAACAAGGCGCCATTGCATTAGGCAATATGATCGAACAGTCTGGAGGGGAAGGGTTACAGGTTATTTCTTTGTTGGAAACATATTGTGAATGGATGTACCAGGTTTACCAGCATGTAGAAAGCGGAAAGCGTGTTGATACGGAAAAAATATACGAAGCACTACATAACTGTACGGTTCAGATAGAGGACTATATCAAAAAAGAGGCGGAAGTACGATTGGAAATTGTATTTTTGCCATATAAGGCATCCATGTGGGATTCTTTGGAAAGCGTATGGAAAGCGGCGGATGAAGACCCGGCATGTGATGCCTATGTTGTACCGATCCCTTATTTTGATAAAAAACCAGATGGCAGCTTTGGTGAAATGCATTATGAAATTGACCAGTATCCAGCGTATGTACCGGTTATGCGGTACGAAGAGTATGATTTTTTTAGCAGGCAGCCGGATATGGTTTTTATCCACAATCCATATGATGCATATAATTATGTGACAAGTGTCCCACCGTTTTTCTATTCGGAAAATTTAAAAAAATACACGGGACAGCTTATATATATCCCATATTTTGTACTGGGTGAAATTGATCCGGATGACAAAAAGGCGGTCGAGGAAATGCAGCATTTTTGTACAGTGCCTGCGGTTGTGCATGCAGATAAGGTAGTTGTACAGTCGGAAGCTATGCGGCGGGTTTATATCGATATTATGGTAAAAACGATGGGGAAAGCCACTAGAAAACATTGGGAGGATAAGATTTTGGGGCTGGGTTCGCCAAAGATGGATAAAGTCTTATCTGCGCAGGGGATAGATTTTGAGATGCCAAAGAAGTGGATGGATATGATATACA
>CASUON010000300.1 GCA_949457475.1 uncultured Lachnospiraceae bacterium | reverse complement strand
CCGGTCCGTCCGGTATGGAATACTTTCGCAGAATGCCTGGAACTTCTTGCATCCTGGAGCGGAACATCCGGACGGGCCTGCTGCCTGGTTCCGGCGTCCGGGACACAAAAATACGCACGGTTTATTGGATAACAACCTATTATTTTTCATTTTTAAGGGATATCCCCACCACATAAAAAGTAACAAGAGCTATGCATTTACCCGTGAAAATTCGTATGAAAAGGTTGCAAAATGTCAAGAAATGGTATAAAATAGCTATTAACATTTTGCTACAAATTGTTATGTGTTTTTTGTACCTTTATCTACGAACATATGTTCTAAAATGTCGCGTCTCCTTCTTCCATACCCCATAAAAAGATTTTGCCCTCCGGCATCCGTTCTTTTAATTCCTGTACCAGATACTGTTCCATCCGGTTTTGCAGCTCCCGCGGATAATGGCAGACCCCATGGTCTTGTTCATATGGGAACCACGCTGCTGCATTGCCCGCGTCCTGCCTGCGCATTTGCTTCAAATAATCTTTTGGGATACGGAACGAGCCGACGCTGACGTCTACCAGCCGCGTTGCCGGAATCGCAGCAAATACGTCCTCAATCATTACGTGGTAATACCGCTCCCATCCGTGGATATAGATCATCGGATCAAAGCAGAGCCTGACCCGAAATCCCCTGTCTACTGCCTCCGCGGCACAAGCAATCCGCTGCCGCAACGAAGGCGTGCCAGATTCGCAGGCGTCCGTTATTTCCTGCGGGGACAAAGTAAACGCGTAGATGACCTGTTCGGCTGGTTCCGTTTGTTGAAAATAGCGCCTGTTGGCGCATTTTGTCCGGATTTCAATTGTAAGGCCCGCCCCCTGCGCCTGCGCAAACCGGTTCCATGCGCCGGCGTACCCTGCAATCGGCTCCATAGCGAGCAAATCCGTATCATAAGACACGCATAAATAGAGCGGGCCTTTCCGCAACAGCTCTTCCGCCTGCGCAAACAACTCCTCGATATTTACAAACAGCACGATATTGGCGGACGGGTACATGCCTTTTAAATAACAGTACGCGCAGTCATAGATACAGTTCATCATACACGACGTATAATAAAAATTCGCGTTGCCAAAATCCTGGCACACCGGCGCGCCGGGATAAAAAAAGCCGCCTGTCTTTGCGCGCTCCTTGCTGGCCAGTATGAGCTTTTGGGATTGCCGTTGCAGCGCCCCTTTTTGCCCGCTACGGCAAAACACATCTTTATAATGGCTGATTTCTATTACCGTTGCGGACGGTACTTTCTCCCGTACCCGCGCGATAATCTCCTTCGTTCGCGGATGGCCCATCACTCTTTTTTCCACATAAATATGCGAAAAAAAAGGGTTATAATAATCGCTTTTTAAATTCTGCAAAACACTGTTTCCCTTCTCTTTTATCACTGCACGGCAATAGCCCTTCCTGATACATGCCGTCTGCCACACGCTGGTAATCCACCCCTGCCAGAGCCAGGTAATGCAGATACCGGCGGACCGCGTCTTCCATCGCTTTCGTCGCGCGCATATCGCGGCACAGCTTTTCCACCGCCTCTTCCGGAGGCAGCGCGATGCCACCTTCCTGTTTTTTGCGTTCGTCCGCAATCCGGAACAACTGTTCACAAAATTCCGCGAGCGCATCCCAGCAAGCCTCCATCTGCCGTTCTACTTGCCGGCCCGCGATGCGATCCCCTTCGCCATGGTCTGATACGGCTTTTAGAAACAGCATCTGATGCGGGGAGAAAAAACAAGCGCCCGCCTGATAGACTGCCGCAGCCTCCATATCATACAGGATGACAGACTGTTGCGGACAGGGCGTATTTCCATCTGCTTGTATAATTTCCGCCTGCGATTTATTTATTTCGCATGCGTTCATTTCACGTGAATTTCCATATCGTAATTTATCTATTCCACATGCGTCCATTTCACGTGAACTCCTAGACCGCAGTCTACCTATTTCGCATGCGTCCATTTCACGTGAACTCCCAGACCGCAGTCTACCTATTTCGCATGCGTCCATTTCACGTGAACGCTCCGCAGCTTTCCATACCCGCATACGGGTTACGATCTCGGTTTCCGCAAAATGATGGCGGTATAACATATCTGGATAAAACGTTTTTCCGGTCGTCTGCTCAGTCAGCTTATTGCACAAAAAGAGCCCTTTTGCCTGCGGCGGCCCCGCACAGATACCAATATTTAACAAAAAATCCCATGGCTTTGGCCTATACTGCGTGCAAGTACATCCTACGGCGGTTGCGGCGGCAATGGCGCCTACTCCGGTAATGGTAAGCAGGATATCCGCTTCTTGATTGTAAAACTGCTGAAAATGGACGCGTGGCTGTATGCTTTTTAATTGATAGCGCTCGATAAAAACGCGCGCTTCACAATACATTGCGGTAAAAAGATAAATCATTGCCATACCTTTCTGTTTTTTCTGCCAGGATGCGTTTGAAAATTGATTTCCATCATCTAAAACGATAAGGGCGGCCCACCGCCAATACACACTTCCTTCCCCCGGAACGCAAACCCGTATTTTTTTATCCGGCTGGAAGGAAGCCCCCTTTGTTTTAATACGGTTTCATACTTTTTTTCTTCAATCTGCGCAAGCGCCCTTGCGACCGTATCCTGCAACGTTTTTTCTTTCTGCGGATCGTATACTTTAAATTCTATCAGGATGCCGTCGCTAACATCATCTTTTGGCATCAGCATAACGTCATACCGGCCCAGGCCGCTTTCCCGGTTGGATGTAATTTCGTATCCGGGGCTTAGCTCCGCGACCAGCCCGAGTACAAAGGCATGGTAGAAGTTCTCCGCCTGGCGGTAGCCGGTATCAAAATAACTGAACGTCGCCATCGCGATTTCGTCCAGATAGCGGTTCATCTGCTCTACCTTGCCCGCGATAAGCGCTTTTGAAAACAGGCTGTAATTGCAGCGCTCCCCTTCAAACCAGTTGATGAACATCTGGCTGAACATCAGCTTTACTTCTTTATTGGTCACATCCAGCTCATAGCGCTGCCTTCCGCTATCCTCATCAATCTGATAACGGGTAACCTTTAGATACCCGCTGGCCAAAAACAGGCTCCAGATTGCGCCGCGCGTCCTCCCCAGCTGGCTAAAGACAACCTCTTCGTCTATTTCTGCGCGTAGCCCCGTACCCTCCATCAGCCCTTCCATCGCCAACTTGACCTCCTGGCTGCTTTTTTGCAGCAGATTGCTGACCAGGGCGTTGGAGCTTGTATTCGCCCAGTAGTTTTTAAATTCCCTTTTCTCCAGGAAATGCGTAATCGACCATGGATTATATACGTGCTGGCGCCGCCCAAACGTAAAGCCGTCGTACCATTCTTTTACCTGCTGCTTTTTATCCGATAGGC
The DNA here is from genome assembly GCA_949457475.1 of uncultured Lachnospiraceae bacterium. GTDB lineage: Bacteria > Bacillota > Clostridia > Lachnospirales > Lachnospiraceae > Eubacterium_J. The sequence goes on along the minus strand of CASUON010000300.1, from coordinate 646 downwards.
CGTATTCTTCCAGGGCGCAAAATACTTCCTCCTCGGTAAATCCAAAAACAGCCTCGTATTTTTGGGATGTGGTCGCAACCACTTCCAGATTGTTTAAGTCTGAAAATATAGATTCTTTGCCCACCCTGGTAATCCCAGTTAAAATGGCCCTCTCCATGGAGCGGTTTGTTTTAAACGTCGCGTTAAAAAACCCCCTCATAAATTCCGACAGCTCTTCCCAATACCCATTTGTATAGGCTTCTTGCATCGGCGCGTCGTATTCGTCTAGCAGGATAATGACCTTCTTACCATAATATTGATGCAGATACCCCGACAGCCTGCGGATTGCAACGACCGCGGTACGTTTCTTCATCTGATCGTTCACACTTAAAAAATATCGCTTTTCCTCTGTATTTAATGTATTCCCATCCAACAAATGCTTATTTGCCAGGTAGGCATCCGCTATGATCTGGCAGATACCAGTATACGCGTCTTCATAAGCAACGTCTTTAATATCCGCAAAGCTCAAAAAGATGACCGGGTACGTCCCCTGCAGGCTCCGGTACGCTTCTTCCTGCCATATCGCTAAATCCTGGAACAGGCCGCTGCCTACATTTGTCACGGAAAAAAACTGCTCCACCATGCTCATCGAAAGCGTCTTGCCAAA
>CASUON010000299.1 GCA_949457475.1 uncultured Lachnospiraceae bacterium | reverse complement strand
AAAAAATACTCATATTTTATTTCAAATTTCTCTTGACATATCACCAGAATGCTCCTCATTTTACCGGCAATAGTTGCATTAATTGCATTATTGCATTAGTCGCATTAATTGCTATTGCCATACATAAAAAAAGACGCAACGGCTACCGCCTCCACAGCTTTGTGGCGTCACCATTACGTCTTATACGCAAAAAGGCGCTGAGATCACTCTCAGCGCCTTTGCTTTCTGTATGACAGTATAGCAGTGCGAATAGAAAAAGTCAATTTCATAATTGTGGAAATTCTATAAAAAAATATCTCATTTTTGTACAACATTACCAAAACGGGCCATTATTCCACGCGCAGCCGAATCCCCACGCGCTCCTGGCCCAACGGGCCATTATTCCACGCGCAGCCGAATCCCCACGCGCTCCTGGCCCTGGTAGCGCGCCAGCCCGTTTTCCTGTAAATACTGGTCGATCTGCGGGTCAGCATCCCATACAAGCAAATAATCATAGTTTTCCATCTGCCCTTTTTGTTCCGCAAACGTATCCTTGTGTACGGATACCACGTCAGCCGACCATAATTCATACCGGGCCAGATAAAATAAATACCTCCTGTCGTCATCCGATCCATTGCAGTAAATAAAACAAGAACCGCCCTCTTCTATCCCAGCCCGCCTAATCAACTCCTGCATACAGGCGCGTTTTGTACTTTCAAACTGCGGCTTTTGATACAGCCTGAACAGCTGCATCCTGTTTTTTACAACCGGGCAGGCTGCCAGCAGCACCAGAAAGGCGACGCCCACGCATCCGGCCACTACGCCGCCCTTTTTCAGACGGCCCGACGTACCCGCGCCAGCCCCCTCCATATCTCGATCCGATTTAATATCAGCTTCCTCATCCCAATCATACGCGGCCTTCCTAGTAGTCACGTTGCGCACAATAAATATAACGACGATTCCATATATAAAAATCAGCACTGACAACATATACCGGTCATAGCTGGCCAGTTTTAGCGCCTCGCCTAACGGCATGGAAAACAAATACATCCCGTACAGGCATACGGTATATACCGCCAGGCATCCCCAGCACGCCGCGGCCAGCCGCAGTACGCGCCCCATTGGCACGCGGATCAGCAAAAGCATCCCGGCGAGAAATGTAAACACAAGCATCATATACACTTCCGGATGTTCCAAGGAAGAAAAACGCCCCATCATCTCCGCGCCAATCCGCACAATATCGCCCGTAGTCTTTTTCGCAAGCTGCTGCCCATAATTCTCCATGCTCATCGCATGCTTGGACGCCATACCGTCTGCAAATACCAGCGCCACATGCCGTTTCCATAAATAGATCGTTACCCCGACAGGCAGCAGGCAGGCATTTACCAGCCGCCACTTATGACGCTTGAAATACTGCTTCTGGCTCGCCGCCAGGGCAAGCAGGCAGGCCGCGTAAAAAAACAACCCGCTATTTTTGATATTGACCATCAGGATAAACAGCCCCATCGAACCATATACCGCTTTGGACGGCTCATCCTTATAATAGCAGATCAGGGCAAACGCAGCGATACCAGCTAGCGGCAGCAGCGTATCTACCCGCAGTTCATAGATGCTATTATTCGCCGTCAGCGCCCATACCGCATACAGTGCGGGAAACAAGGCGCCATACCAGCACTTTTTTTGGATAAACGCCGCTAGGCAGAACAAAAAGGCCGATAACATTACAAACTGCGCCCATAAAAAACACGGTTCACCCAGCCCCAAAATCCGGCAGATATAGTAAATAAACAGCGAGCTTCCCAGCGGGTAAGACTGGAAACGTATGATCGTATCTTCAAAATTCGGCATCCGGTCTTTTAACAGCATATCTTTTACGACGGTCGCCCAATGGCTGAAATTGTCGTAGCTGGTAAACTGCACGCCCCGCATCAGCCAGAAAAAATAAAGCAGCACAGCCAGAAATACCGCGTACGACGCAGCAGCCCGCCGGGAAAAGCGGTAGCGCCGCCTACCGGAAATCAAAAACAGGCCGACGCCGCCAAATAAAACCGCCCACGCCATCTGCGGCAGGATATTTAAAATTCCCCCGACAAACAGCGCATTGCTGCTCCAGGCGCAAAAAAGCGCAGGGGCAAATTCGATACGCAGATGAAACCTCTGTGTGGCAAATAAGACGTACCCGGTTACGGAAATGAATAAAAGGCCAAACTTCAAAAACAGGATCATGCGCTTTCATCCTCCCGGAATACCCAGTTTTTCTGTAGCTGATAGCTGGCAAGAAACAGCACCGTATCTACGAGCAGTTTTGCAGACAGCTCCGAACAGTGCGACGTACGGCACAGCAGCCATACAAAACAGGCGGAACAGCAAAACTGCAACATACAAAGCATATAATATTTTACAAACGTACGCTTTGGCGTCCGGCTGTTTTTAAAGACAACGGTCATATTTACCGTATAATTATAAATCGACGAAACTACCCTTGCCGCAGCCGTCGCGCACCAGATACGCGCCGACAGCGGCAGCATGCCCGTTACGAAGATAAACATGCTATAAATGCTGTAATCGATAAAAAACGCTGACAGCGAAGCCAGCATATATTTAAAAAAAGTGGAAAAGATCAGCCGGTAAATGGCCAATGAATCCGCCAGTGGGCGGAAATGCGTCCCGCTGTTTTGATCCATATAGACCGTACAGATCGCAACTTCCAGAATTGGCGTATGGGTATGCAGCGCTTCGATCAGCATATTTGTCTCGTACTCAAAACGCTCCCCTTCCAATGTCAGATATTTTTTGATGCATCTATTGGGAATCGCGCGCATACCGGTCTGCGTATCCGATATTGCCTTTGTATGGCGCGCAGAATCATTCCGCTTGGCACTCCCAATCAGCATCCGCATAATGTACTTTGTCATTTTATTGCCAAATTTACTTTTTAACGGCACGGAAGGGTCGTCAAAATCCCTTACGCCCAGCACGAGTGTTTCCGGCGCCTCTTGCAGCGCGGCATCCAGTTTGACGACGTCCGGGATCGTATGCTGTCCGTCGGCGTCCACCGTAATAACCCCTAGGAACTGGTCTGCGTATTTTTGGCAATAAAAGTTAAATGCGTCTTTTAAAGCCCTCCCTTTTCCCATATTTACCGTATGTACTAAAAGGTCGCATTCCGGCAGCGAACCGGCAGCTTCAAATACGGGCTTGTACTGCGGGCTGCTGCCGTCGTCTACCAGTATAATCTTACGGAAACCGTTTGCGGCAAGCCCTTTGATATATGGCAGCAATTTTTCATCTGGATTTAAAGATGGGATAATCAGTACAGAACTACGGGATAGCATTACATCACTCCTTATTTTTCATAGTGTAAAAAACAATTGTATTCTACTCCTATTACCTGTATTTTTCAATTGCGGATGATGTAAAAAAACCTTAATTTTTTCTTAAGATGGAGAGAGGCGGACGCCAGATGATGGCTGGGGCGGACGCCAGATGGTGGTAAAAGCGGACGCCAGATGGCGGCATAAGCGGATGCCAGATGGCGGCATAAGTGGACGCCAGATGGTGGCATAAGCGGACGCCAGATGGTGGCAGGGGCTGCCTGCATTTGTTCCGCTTACGAAAAGCAAGAAGTTCTAAGCTTTTTATTTGTACGTTTTCGATACCGGCCGGACCGGAAACTGATGCGCCGTCCGTGGCGCAGCAGTTTCCTTTTTCGGGCGTCCCTGCCCGAAAATCCTAGAACTGTATAAAAAGCTAAGAACTTCTAGCTTTTCTTCAGAGTCACAATTGCAGGCAGCCCCTGCCACCATCTGGCTGTTTATCATTGTGTCCTGATGAGGAGTTGATCGGGGGGATGGGGAAGATCAGAGGGAGATCAAGGGAGATTTGGTTTGGCACTTTTGGAAGACGAAATCTTTTGAAGACGAAATCTTTGGGTTGCAGTGAAGACAACGGCTGAACGGTAGTCACTTTTCATGGGCAATGTCATTAACTTAAGCTGTCCGGCCAAAATCTGTGCCAGAGAAACCTTGGTTATTCAAAGTTCCGCTGTACTGAATTTCA
>CASUON010000298.1 GCA_949457475.1 uncultured Lachnospiraceae bacterium | reverse complement strand
TTGCGAAGGCGGGGCAGGCACCTTTTCCGACGGAAAGCTGAACACACTCGTCAAAGACCCCGCAGGAAGAAACCGCTATGTCCTGGAAACATTTGTTCAGTGCGGGGCGGACAGCAGCATTTTATATGTCAACAAGCCGCATATCGGGACGGACGTATTAGTCTCTGTCGTCAGCAATTTGCGTGATGAGATTATCCGTATGGGCGGCGCCTTTTACTTTGAAACTTGCCTGACCGATATACAAGTCGAAAACAGCCGAATCTGCTCCATAACCGTTGCCTCTGGCGGCATGACCAGAAATATAGAAACCGGGCTGCTCGTGCTTGCGACCGGACATAGCGCCAGGGACACGTTTGAAATGCTTTATGGCAGGAACCTTCAAATGGAAGCAAAAGCATTTGCCGTCGGTTTCCGGATGGAACACCCGCAGCAGATGATCGACGCGCACCAGTACAAAGGGGCGGATATGCGCTATCTGCCGGCCGCGTCGTATAAAGTAACCGCAAATTTTAAAGATATAAAAAACCATCGGGGCGTTTATTCGTTTTGCATGTGCCCGGGCGGCTTTGTAGTCAATGCTTCCTCCGAGCCGTCCAGGCTTGCCATCAACGGAATGAGCTATCAAAAACGGGACGGGAAAAATGCCAATAGCGCAATTATCGTATCCGTTACGCCCGATGATTTTGGCGATGCAACGCCGCTTGGCGGCATTGCCTTCCAAAGGCGGTTGGAAGAACGCGCCTATCAGCTTGGGCAGGGCAGGATTCCCCAGCAGCTCTACGGGGATTATGTAGCCGGAAAGGTATCGTCCGCCTACGGGGCGTTTGTGTCACAGACAAAAGGGGCGTGTATGTTTGCCGACCTTGGGCCGCTGCTGCAGCCGGAAATGAAGCAGTGCTTGATCAACGCAGTGGAACGTTTTGGCGGGATGATCCCAGGCTTTAACCGTTATGACGCAATCCTGTCTGGGATTGAAAGCCGTACCTCTTCTCCCGTACGGATACTGAGGGATGCGCAAATGCAAAGCAATATCCAGGGCATTTACCCTTGCGGGGAAGGCGCGGGCTATGCGGGCGGCATTATGTCCGCCGCAATGGACGGCATGAAGACGGCGGAGGCAATTGCAGCATTTTATAAACCTTTAGATATAAACAGGAAACACGAAAAATACTTAAAATAGAATACACTTAAATTAGAATATATTTAAATTAGTATATACTTAATTTTGGAAAACATACAGCAGATAAATCTCAGGGAATAAAAATATTCAGCAAATTTTAGAAGTGAGGGCAGAACGTACATGGCAGATTTAATGGCGGAAACGACGCCGATGATGAGGCAATATTTAAAGACAAAAGAAGAATATAAAGATTGCATTTTATTTTATCGGCTGGGCGACTTTTTTGAAATGTTTTTTGAGGATGCATTAACCGCCTCCAAAGAACTCGAACTTACTTTAACGGGAAAAAACTGCGGCTTAAAGGAACGCGCCCCGATGTGCGGCATCCCATACCATGCAGTAGAAGGCTATTTAAACAAGCTGGTTGCAAAAGGCTATAAAGTCGCAATTTGCGAACAGGTCGAAGACCCGAAGCTGACGCGGGGCATTGTCAAGCGGGAAGTCATCCGCGTGGTAACCCCAGGGACAAATACCAATATCCAGGCGTTAGACGAATCCAAAAACAACTATATTATGTCGATTGTCTATCTGAACGGGTTATACGGCGTATCCGTTGCGGATGTGACGACCGGCGATTATTATGTGACGGAAGTGGAAAACGAGCAGAAGCTGCTGGATGAGATCAATAAATACGTTCCGACCGAAATCGTGTGCAATGAAGCCTTTTATATTAGCGGCATGGACGCGCAGGATATCCGCACCCGGATGGGCATCCATGTCTCATCGCTGGACGGCTGGTATTTTACCGATGAGACGGCGGTACATACGCTTTTAAACCATTTTAAAACCAATAATATCGAAGGGCTCGGGCTGAAAGATTACCCATGCGGCACGGTTGCGGCAGGCGCCTTGCTGAAATATCTGTACGAAACGCAAAAAAACTCACTGGAGCATATGTCGACCATACATCCTTATTCCACCAGCATGTTTATGGTGATCGACAGTTCTACCAGGCGGAACCTGGAATTAGTGGAGACGATGCGTGAAAAGCAAAAGCGCGGCTCGCTGCTGTGGGTATTAGACAAAACGAAAACCGCCATGGGCGCCCGGATGCTGCGCTCTTATGTGGAGCAGCCGTTGATCCAGCGCGGGGACATGGAAAGCCGCTACGACGCTATTGAAGAGATCAACAGTAATATGATTGACCGGGAAGAATTCCGCGAATACCTGCATTCGATCCACGATTTAGAACGTCTGATTACGCGTGTGACATATCAGACCGCAAATCCAAGGGATTTTATCGCCCTACGTAATTCTGTCAAAATGCTCGCGCCGATCAAGCAGCTTCTGTCAGATTTTCACAGTACGCTTCTGGCTGACCTGCAAGAAGAAATGGACGCGCTTACAGATATCTATACGCTAATTGACGAATCGATCGAAGAGGAGCCGCCGGTTTCCGTCCGGGAAGGCGGCATTTTGAAAAACGGATACCGGGAAGATATTGACAAACTGCGCGAAGCACGCACAAACGGCAAAACCTGGCTGGCTGATATCGAGCAGCGTGAACGGGAGCAGACCGGAATTAAAAATCTGAAAGTAAAATATAACAAAGTCTTCGGATACTATCTGGAAGTGACCAATTCCTACCTCGGCAAAGTACCGGAGCACTACGTGCGCAAGCAGACGCTTGCAAATGCGGAGCGCTTTATTACACCGGAGCTAAAGGAACTGGAAGATATGATATTAGGGGCGGAGGACAAGCTGGTCGCCCTGGAGTATGAATATTTTTGTGAAATCCGAAAAACCGTCGCGGCGCAAGTCGTGCGGATTCAAAAGACTGCGAAAGCTGTCGCTACTTTGGACGTTATGGTTTCTTTCGCGGTTGTGGCGGATGAAAACCACTACTGCAGGCCGAAACTGAATGAATCCGGAATTATAGATATTAAACAGGGCAGGCATCCAGTTGTGGAAAAAATGATCGACCATGACCTGTTTATTACAAACGATACGTACCTTGACAACGGGGACAACCGTATATCGATTATTACCGGCCCGAATATGGCTGGAAAGTCTACGTATATGCGTCAAACAGCCTTAATTGTCATGATGGCGCAGATGGGCAGCTTTGTCCCTGCAAAATCCGCCGAGATCGGGCTGGTAGACCGCGTATTTACGAGGGTCGGCGCATCCGACGACCTGGCAAGCGGCCAAAGCACATTTATGGTAGAAATGAACGAGGTGGCAAATATCCTGCGCAACGCAACCAGCCAAAGCCTGCTGATCCTGGATGAAATCGGGCGCGGCACAAGCACGTTCGACGGGCTGAGCATCGCGTGGGCTGTCGTCGAGCATATCTCAAACCCAAAACTGCTCGGCGCAAAAACATTATTTGCCACCCATTACCATGAACTGACGGAGCTGGAGGGTAAACTGAGCAACGTCAACAATTACTGCATCGCGGTCAAGGAAAAAGACGACGATATCATATTTCTAAGAAAAATTGTAAAGGGTGGGGCAGACCGCAGCTATGGCATCCAGGTCGCAAAGCTCGCGGGCGTGCCGGAGAGTATTATCTGCAGGGCCAAAGAGATCGCGGAAGAATTAAGCGCGAACGATATTACGGAAATTGCCAAAAACCTTATGGTACAAAACGGCGGAAAGCCAAAGAAAAAAGCAAACCGCCTGGACGAAGTAGATTTGGAGCAGATTTCTTTACTGGATACGGTAAAGGACGCGGATATTATCGACGAGCTGCGCAACCTGGATATTGACGCCATGACGCCAAGGGATGCGATGGGCAAGCTGTACGAATTACAGACGAAAGTGAAAAACCGCTGGTAGGTTCCGGAAAGGAAAACGAAGAGCCGCTTGACAGATTCCGGCAAGGAAAGCAAAGAACCGGCCGACAGATTCCGGAAAGGAAAACGAAGAGCCGCTGGCAGG
>CASUON010000297.1 GCA_949457475.1 uncultured Lachnospiraceae bacterium | reverse complement strand
TCCTTGCCCATCTGAGGCCCCCAAGAAGTCACGCCCGCGGATTCCCATCCCTGTGCGACGCGCCACATGTTATATACGCGGCCTTCGGACAACGTTGCCGCATCCGGGTTGATCAGCCCTTTTTGATACCATTCGTGGATCGTCTCCAGTTCAGAATGGATATCCGGCTCTTCCAGCGTAAAGCAGACCCTCGCGTCTTCGTCGTCGTAGCGCACGCCAAGTATCTGCGTCCCGCCGCCGATCTGGTCATATACGTCGAAGATATGGTAAATGCCGTCGTTTTTGATGTATACCGGATAGTCATTTTTATCAGCTTTTAGCTTTTCAAATGTCTCTGTCAGGTCTTCCAGTTCCAGAAGCGATGAAATATCCAGGTTGTATTCGTCCACCAGTTCTTTGTCCCATACGGCATAATTGGAAATCGCGCTATCCTTATAAGAAGGCACGCCGTAAATCCTTCCATCCACTTCTACTGCCGTCCAGTATTTTTCCGGCATCAGCTCATTCAGCCCCGGCATATTTTCATCGATCAAGTCGGTAATATCGCAGTACGCGCCCAGGTTGATATCGGAAATATAGTTCTTGCCGATTCCAAAAATAATGTCGTACGGTTCGTTCGTACTGATAATAATATTTCTCCGGTCGTCCCAGGAGGCCCAGGAAATCACTTCCATTTCCAGGTTGACGCCAATCTTTTCCCCGATATAGTCGTTGACCTTGGAAATCCACGAATCATAGTTGTCCGGCATGCCGCTGCCGATCGTCACCCATTTTAAGTTAACGATTTCCCCGCTGTCTGTTTCCTTGCCGGAAGAGCCGCTGCCGCCGGATGAACCGCCGCTGCCGCCAGAACCGCCGTTGCCGCTGCTGCCGCAGCCTGCCAGCGTACCAAATGCCATCATTGCCGCAAGCCCCGCGGCCAATAATTTCTTACTTTTTCTGATCTTCATACTTTTCCTCCTTCATTTCCTGTTGCATTTTTCCCGGTTGCTTCTTTCATTCCTTGTTGCATTTTTCCGGTTGCTTCTTTCATTCCCTGTTGCATTTTTCCCGGTTGCTTTTTCCTGCTTTTCCTTTTACTCTTATACAAACTGTCTTTTTACTCTTTTACCGAGCCAATCGTTATCCTGCTTTTCCTTTTACTCTTTTTTTACTCTTTTACTGATCCAATCGTTAAGCCGGAAATAAAATATTTTTGGAACATTGGATATGTACATGCGATCGGTACGATAATAATGAGCGCGATCGCCATACGTACGCTCTCTGTCGGCATCGACAGTTTGTATTCCTGCATCGAAATGCCGCCGTACGGATTGTTCGCCAAGTATTCGATACTCTCGCGGATATTGTTCAGCATAGACTGGAGCGTCTGCAGGTTTTTGTTGTCGATATACAAAGACGCCTGGAACCAGTCGTTCCAATACCCGAACGCTGCAAACATCCCGATCGTAGCCATGACAGGCTTGGAAATCGGCAGCACGATCTGCGACCAGATACGGAACTGCCCCGCCCCGTCGATCTTGGCGGATTCCACAATCGAATCCGGTACAGTCGTCCGAAAGAACGTCCGGCAGATCGTTACGCTAAACGAAGAACACGCCAGCGGCAAAATCAGCGCCCAGATCGTATTGCGCAGCCCTAAAATATTGTTGATAACTACATAGCTAGAGAGCATGCCGCCGTTAAATACCATTGGGATAAAGATAATCCATGTGTACAGCTTTTTAAGCTTGAAGCCGTTTCTGGATACCACATATCCCATCGACGTCGTAAGCGCTACCGTAATGACCGTACCTAAAACCGTTACGACAATGGACATAAACGCCGCGTGCAAGATCATATCGCGTTCATTCCACAAAAACTCGTACGCCGCAGCTGACAGTTCCTGCGGGATGATCTGGTACCCGTTCGTCCGCAGCGATTCTTCACTTGTAATCGAAATCGAAAAAACGAACAGCAGCGGGAAAATGCACATCAGACCCAATACTAAAAATATAATGTTGAACACAATATTCGTAGACGGCTTGATCTGGTTGATCTTGGAAGGGCTGTCTACTTCTTTTTCTCTTTTTTTCACTTCGTACACCTCCCCGTTAAATAATCCTGTTTTCGTTATCAATCTTGCTGACTACCCAGTTCGCGAATAAGATCATCCCGCAGCTGCAAATCGCCTGGAAGAACGACGCGGCCGCCGTCTGCCCGATCGGCGCATTGGAACGCAGCGCCTGGAAAATAAACGTATCAAACGTGGATGCCGTCGTATATAACGATGCCGGCAGCCCCCCCGTCGTCTGGTAGAACAGCCCGAAGTCCGAGTTGAATATTTTCCCGCAGTCCAAGATCAGCATCATGATAAATACCGGTTTGATCGACGGCAGCGTAATGTACCTCGCCTGCTGCATCTTTGTCGCGCCGTCCATAACGGCCGCTTCATACAGCGACGGGTCGATGCCCGTAATACTCGCCAGATACAGCACCATGCCGTAGCCCATGCCCTTCCATGTATTTAAAAATACAAGGATAAACGGCCAGTACTTGCTCTCTTGGTACCACATCACCGGGTCTGCGCCCAACGACGTCAATATTCCGTTTAGATACCCCCTTTCCGGCGTCAGCAGCGCGTATACGAAATAGCTGACAACTACCCAGGACATAAAGTACGGTAAAAACATCATCGTCTGGTACACTTTGGAGCCGCTCTTGTTGCGCATATTGCTCAGCATCAGCGCGCCCCCGACCGCAACGCTCGCGCTGATAATGATAAACGCAATGTTGTAAAGGATCGTGTTCCTCAGCAGCATGGCAAATGAATTGGATGTAAAAAAGTACTTAAAGTTTCCAAATCCCGCCCATTGGCTATGGAACAGGTTGTAGATGAAACTGTGGCCGCCTGGCGCCAGTTTGTATACCTTAAAGGCAATGATAATCCCAAACATTGGCAGGTATGCAAAAATCAGGTACCACAGCAGCGTCGGCAGCGACAACAGGAATAATTCCGTATCGTCTCTGGACCACCGTTTTTTCGGAGCTTTTATTTTCTCCTTTTTGTTCGTCTTAACACCCATCCATATGTTACCTCCTTCGTTTATTTTTGTTAGCATGATGTTAACATCAATATTTATATATGTCAATTATATTTGTTAATTTTGTTAAATATTCCTAAAATTTATGTAAAAAAATTGTAAATAAATACTAATTGCAATGATTAACTGCATTTAGTATATTTACAAATATTAACTTAATCATTAACAAAAAAATGTACCTGGAACAAGCTCTGGATTCCTTCCGCCAGACGAAGTCTATTGTCTTTTTTACCGCCTTATGCTATATTAAAAAGCATATTACTGAATCAGGAGCCGCTATGGAAAAAGTTACGATGCAGGATATCGCAGATGCCCTCAACATCTCAAGGGTCACCGTCAGCAAAGCGTTCAACAACCAGTCTGGCGTATCTGACGCACTGCAAAAACTCATTTTAGAAAAAGCAAAAGAACTTGGCTATGCCAAACTCCCCTACCAGCCGAACGGCACAACGCCGGACGCCAGGCATTTGAAAACGGTTTCGCTCATTGTATCCAGGCCGGATTCCGCCGTCTTTTGGACAAGCATCATCCACCGTATGGCGCAGGAGCTGTCGAATTACAATATCAATTTAATGTATACGTACGTACCATCCACTTGCACAAACGCTTTCGCGCTGCCCCCGGTACTGACGGAAGAGGCCGTCGACGGAGCCGTTGTATTAAATGTCTATGATTCCAAAATTTTGGGTATGGTAAATAGACTTTCCCTTCCGAAAGTCTTTCTTGATACTGTCCCAACTATGGACAGCCGCAAGCTGGACGGCGACCTTATTTTAATCGAAGGTTTCCATACGGTCTACCAGATCACGGAACAATTGGTACGCGCCGGGCACAAAAGCATCGGTTTCCTTGGCGATATCAATTACGCCAAGACCAACCTGGACCGCTATTTAGGATACTGCGCCTGTATGGAAAAATACGCCCTGCCAGTGCGGCCGGAGCACTGTATGACCGGCACAATCGGCATATTTTCCTACAGCAA
>CASUON010000296.1 GCA_949457475.1 uncultured Lachnospiraceae bacterium | reverse complement strand
AGAAAGAATAAGTCTGTAACAGGATTTTTTTGGTTACAAACTTATTATACGAGGAGATTGTTTATGAAGTATGTGTCAGTGGATGTTCTGTGGACGTTGTTAGGGGCTGCGATGGTGTTTTTTATGCAGGCCGGATTTTCCTTGTGTGAAGCAGGGTTGACAAGGGCAAAGAACACAGGAAATATCCTAATGAAAAACCTGATGGATTTTTGTATCGGTACGCCGGTCTACTGGCTGGTTGGATTTGGGATGATGTTTGGCGGCAGCGGCGCTTTGATTGGCGGCTTTGATCCGTTTATTATGGGAACCTATGATTTTGGCTCGATCCCGAAGTGGTGCTATGTGATTTTTCAGACTGTGTTTTGCGCGACCGCGGCGACGATCGTATCCGGTTCCATGGCGGAACGCACGAAATTCAGTTCGTATTGCATCTACAGCGCTTTGATCTCGCTTATCGTGTACCCGATTTCCGGACATTGGATATGGGGCGGCGGATGGCTTGCGCAAATGGGCTTTCACGATTTCGCGGGCTCCTGCGCGGTGCATATGGTAGGTGGTATTGCCGCTTGTATCGGGGCTGCGACGTTAGGGCCGCGTATTGGGAAATATGACAAAGAAGGAAAGCCGAAAGCCATACCGGGGCATAATCTCACGGCGGTTGCGCTTGGTGTGTTTATCCTCTGGTTCTGCTGGTTTGGATTTAACGGATGCTCTACCGTATCGATGAGTTCGGATGAAGCAGTATTGTCAGCATCTTTGATTTTTATGAATACAAACCTTGCGGCGGCGGTATCTACTTGTGTCGTACTGGTAATTACGTGGATCCGCTATAAGAAGCCGGATGTGTCTATGTGCCTGAACGGATCTTTGGCAGGGCTGGTGGCAATTACTGCAGGCTGCGACGTGGTAGACCCTTTTGGGGCGTTTTTTATCGGGCTTGCGGCAGGGGTTATCGTTGTAGCATCGGTAGAATTTTTTGATAAAGTAGTAAAAATCGACGATCCGGTCGGGGCAATTTCTGTGCATGGCGCGTGTGGCATGTTTGGCACGCTGGCAGTTGGCCTGTTTGCGACAGACGGCGGTTTGTTTTATGGAGGCGGGGTTCATTTGATTGGGATTCAGATCATAGGTGTTCTTGCGGTTGCTGCATGGGTTGCGGTTATGATGACGGTTATTTTCCAGATGATACAGGCGACCGTAGGGCTTCGCGTAGAGGCGGATATTGAAATTGACGGGCTGGATTTGCATGAGCACGGGCTGGTCAGCGCATATTCCGGATTTGCCATTCAAGACGTTATGGGGACTATGGATATAAATGAGAATACAGACCTGGGCGAGGACGACCCGCAGCTGGCTTCAAAAGCGCAGATGGATGCGGCTGTCCCGGTTGTAAATACGCAGGGGGCCGGTGGCCCGGGTACGGATTCCGGAATGTATAAAGTAGCGATTATCGCGAAGTTGTCGCGTTTTGACAAATTAAAGAAAGCGTTAAACGAGCTTGGGGTAACCGGGATGACGGTAACGCAGGTGATGGGCTGCGGCATTCAAAAGGGCGCGGGCGAATATTACCGCGGCGTGGAGATGGACGCGACGCTGCTGCCAAAAGTCAAGATTGAAGTGGTCGTGAACCGGATTCCAGTGGATGAAGTCATCGCGACAGCGAAAAAGGCGCTTTATACGGGGCATATCGGCGACGGAAAGATTTTTGTATTCCACGTGGCGCGGGTAGTCAAAATCCGTACTGGGGAAGAAGACGGCAACGCGCTACGCGATGTGGAATAAACGTTATATTATGTTTTGGGGACAATTGGAAAAATCCTGGCGCATATCTTTTAACAGCCAGCTCTCCCATGCGGTTTTCGCTTTGTGGTATTGTTCGCGCCGGATATATACGGTTTTGCCGCCTTCCATATAAAACAGGCGCATCTCAGGGTCTATGCCAGTAACAAAAGCCAAATTGGCCAGGTAGCTCTTGTGGCACCGGTAAAAGGGCAGCCCGGACAGCTGCGGGGCCAGCTCGTCCAGCCGGCCTTTTTGGCGTTCTACCTGGCCCCCTACAAAGTGAAACTGGATATAATGGGCGTCTTGTTCCGCAAAGAGCAGTCGCTTGGCAGGGATGAAAAACGGTTTTCCATGCAGGCAGACCGAGAGCGCAGGCTGCTGTTCTTTTTTGTAAAGCGCAAGGCGCAGCACGTCGTCAATTGCCTTCTGGGTCGGGGGCTTTTCAATATATTTGATAACATCTAGCCGATACGCATCCAGGGCATGTTCCAGGCTGATCGTAGCAAAGGCGACTGGGACGTCCGGGTCTGACCTGCGGATTTGGCGCACTGCCTCGATGCCGGTCATGCCGTCCATATAGATGTCCATAAGGATTAAATCAAACATGCCGGGCTGGAAAGCTGCTAAAAAAGCTTCGCCGCTTGTAAAAGCGGTAACCTGCGTAAGGATATGGCTGGATTGTATAAGGGTTAACAGCTGGTTGGATTCGGTCGTTTTGTCTTCGCAGAGCACGACGTGAAGCGTTTGCATTTCTATATACCTCTCAACTTCCATATTACACTCTAATTTCTTATACAAACACATGAATTGCTGTTTGTCAAGCCCGAATTTTGAACAAAGGGATACAGGTTTGGTACTAGAGATTTAAAAGGGAAAATTTTACAATAGATAAGTACTAATAGATAAGTGCTTGTAAATTCAAAATGCAAGCATGCGCTACCCAAAAACCATATAGCGAAAAATTACGGGAAATGAGTGAAGAAGGGAGAGATGAGGTTATGAAAAGGTTTCGAAACCGGCAAAACGAAAGTTCCAAGGATGGCCCGGAAGACGTCCTGCGCCAAAAGCGCCGTATCCGCCTGGATAGGGGATATCTAAGGCAAGGCGGCAGGCGGCTGCTAAGCCTTGCGCTGTGTGCGTCTATGCTTGTTTCATACGGGGCCGTACCGGTAGAAAGCAGCGCGGCCGTAAAACAGAACCATGGGGCGGGCGTTGCCTATCTTGCGTCGTCGAGGATATCGAAAAAGAAGCTTCCGAAAGAAAGCTGCATCTATTTTGGCACGGCGTCCGCGCAGGTGGAGGAACGAGGCGAGTACGCCGTGCGCCTGTACCGTGAAGGCGACCTGGACAAAGCGGCCAGCGTGGATATCCACACGGTAGATTTAACGGCCGTTTACGGCAAAGATTATGAACTGGTTATGGAAGACGTCGAAGAAACCGGGGACGGTGTTTCGCTGCTGGAAAAATACGCCAAGGGGCAGGAAATCCGCCAGCCGGATGAAACACAGGCGTATTCCGCCAAGCAAATGGCTTCTGTAAGCAGCCAGACCGAAACAACGGACCAGCAAAAAGATGCGCCAGGCCAGCCCGATACAGCCGGGGACGCGCAGCAAAAGGCTGAAGAAGAGGCGGACAACGGGGAACATACGCTGATGCAGGCATTGTCAGATGCCCTAATTGCGGATTCTGTGGAACAGGTCGAGGCATCCAGCAAATGTACCGTAAACTTTGCTGCCGGGGAAGAGGAAAAGATTGTCCGGTTCCGGATTTTGGAAGACGAAGAGAGCGAAGGGAACGAAGGCTTCTCCATGCTGCTTGTAAATCCGCAGAACGCGCAGTTGTTTGAAGTGACGTCCGCGGCGATTACAATTGTGGACGACGAAGAGGCGGAGCATTCGCAAGTTTCGTTTACAAGCGACGTATACCAGGCAAAAGGCGGCAAAGTCCAGCTTACGGTAACACGCAGCGGGGCGGAGTATTCCGTATGCGATATGACCGTGCTGACTTGTGAAGATACTGCGCACGCCGGGCAAAATTATACGGCACAAAATGAGACGCTTGCGTTTGCTCCGTATGAAACGGAAAAGACGATTACGATGGACGTCGCGGGCGAAGGGCGCTTTAGTGTTATGCTTACGTCGCTACGGGCATGTACAAAAGGGGCACATACGAAAGCATTCGTAGAGATTGGCGCGCAAAGCCAGGCGGCGTCCGAGCAGGAAAATGCCGCAGGGATGCAGCTGATGGCAAATACCGCAGGTGCGGGCGGGCAAGCGTCATCGGATGAAGA
>CASUON010000295.1 GCA_949457475.1 uncultured Lachnospiraceae bacterium | reverse complement strand
CTTCGGAAATGAAGGACAGCCCCAGCAGGTAATTTACCAGTCCGGATTCCCTTTCCTTTTGTGTAAATCGGTTTTTGAAAAATGTCGTACACAGTGCAATTGCCAGCGGCGGAATCATTCCTCCAGCCATAACGGCCGCCATAATTTCAAAGTTGCCTTCTGCAAGCTGCGATGTTCCAAATACATAAGATGTCTTATTGACCGGGCCGCCCATATCTACGGACTGCATGCCGGCTACTACGACCCCCAGCAGCACTTTGCTCGTTCCATTCATGCTGTTTAACGCGCTTGTCAGCGCATCGTTAATCATTCCCATCAGGGGATTAATCAGCGTCGTGACTACAGAGCCGGAAAGAATGCCAACAACCGGGTAAATAATCATCGGACGGATACTATTTAAAGACTGCGGCAGCTTTGACGTCAGTTTCTTAAGCAGCAGCACCAGATAGCCTGCCGCAAAGCCTGCAAACAAAGCCCCTAAAAAGCCTGCGTTCACATCCCCGCCTGCCGGATTGGCAAACGTAGAGCCGCTTTTTGCAATCAAACCGCCTACAAATCCTACCGCAAGCCCCGGACGGTCTGCAATGCTCATTGCAATATAGCCGGACAATACTGGAAGCATCATGCCAAAGGAGAACTCGCCAATTGTTTTCAAATAAGCCGCAAGCGGTGTATTTTTACCAAAATTGGAAGGGTCAATGCTGTAATCGTCAAACAAGAACGCGAGTGCAATCAGAATCCCGCCGCCGATGACAAACGGAAGCATATGCGAAACGCCGTTCATCAAGTTTTTGTAAATCTGGCGGCCCATGCTTTCCGATTCTGCCGCATCCCCTTCGGATGCTGCCGCGCCTGTATGGTGGTACACCGGGACATTGCCGCTGACAGCCTGGTTAATCAGTTCCTCTGCTTTATGTATGCCGTCGGCTACTTTCGTGATAAGTACCGGTTTCCCGTCAAACCTTGCCAGGTCGACTTTTTTATCCGCTGCAATGATGATACATTCTGCATTCTTAACATCCTCTGTTGACAATACATTCTTAGCGCCGTCTGCCCCCTGTGTTTCTACTTTAATGGAAATCCCCAGCTGCTTTCCTTTCATATCCAGGCTTTCCGCCGCCATAAAAGTATGCGCGATCCCCGTCGGGCAGGCTGTAATTGCCAGTACGCGGTATCCGTCGCGCGGCTGCTCCTGTGCCTTTTTCTCGTTCTTTCCATCCAGCTCGTCTTCCTTATGGTCTATCATCCGAATAAACTGTTCCGCTGTTTCCGCCTTTACGAGCGCCTCCTTAAACTCCGTATCCATCAAAATCGTGGACAGCTTTGCAAGCGCCTCAAGATGCACATTCGCTCCGGTTTCCGGGGCCGCAATCATAAAAAGCAAATCTGCCGGCTCGTCATCGAGCGACTCATAATCCACACCGTCCCTGACTACCATAGCTGCCAACCCGGCACGCTTTACGGCTGCACATTTGGAATGCGGAATCGCAATGCCATCCCCGATTCCTGTCGTCCCCTCTTCTTCCCTCGCCAGAACGCCTTTTTTATATGCTTCCCTGTCATTTAGATTTCCTGACTTTTCCATAAGGCGGGTCATATAATCAATGGCCTCTGCTTTGGAAGAGACGCTGGCATTCACGTCAATTGCCTTCAAGCTTAGCAATTCACTAATCCTCATTCTTATTTCCTCCTTTATTCTTTTCATATCTGCCGGCTGCTTTCACCACCCGGATGTTCCTAGGTGTTTTTGTATTTGTTTCAATTCTGTTTCTTTTCATATCGCGATATTGATTTTTGTATCTTTAGTATATCATGAAAATAATTATTGTCAATTTGTTTTTTATGAAAATGATTTTTTCTGCATTTTAAACAAATGCAGTCCCATTTTATGCTAAATTATCTTGTTTTTTGCAGCACTTTGCACATATACGTGAAAATTTACAGAAGAAAATGTTTATCTCATATTACGTTCTTTCACAATAATTATTATTGTACTGTTAGAGGAATTCTTACATAGACTGCTATTACTTTCATCAGCTCATACCTCCAGCGTCCGGGAGGCTGCAAAACGCAGCATTACAGTTTTTCATCCGCTATCAGGCCTTCGCATAGGCTGGTTCGCTCATAGCTGCGCTCCTGTCCGACAGTCAGAAACAGATACAGTACTTCAATAACTGTCATGGCTGATACTCTGGAAAAACAGATTTCATTCAAAAACAGCTTCTCCCTCGTGGCCGTCTGAATATGATAATCTACGGTGCATCCGACCGACGAATTCGGATTATTGGTAATGCCGACCGTAATGACGCCGTTTTTCTTTGCTTCCCGCACCATTTTTACAACCTGGCGCGATTCCCCCGAATTGGAAATTGCGATCATCACATCATCCCTGCCGAGCGACAGCGAAAACGCCAGCTGTGTTTCCCAGATCGTCCCTGCCACTGCCTTAATCCCGATTTCATTGAATTTAAAGCAGCCGTCCAGCGCTACCGGTATCGTATTCCCCACCGCTACAAACTGCACAATCCTAGCCGATTTGATATCGTCCAGTATCGTATTCAGCTGTTTTTCATCCATCAGGCTAATGGTCTGCCTGATTTCATCTACTTTATTTGCCAGAATATTTTGCAGCGACTGCCCGATATCCGACCGGGAAATATGATTCGAAACAGGCACCTCCATCCCGCTTTCCACAATTTCTTTTGCAAGCCTGATTTTGAGCTGGTGGAAACCGTCCACATCACATTTATGGCAGAACCGCGAAACCGTAGCTACACTCGTGCCGCAAGCCTGCGCCAGCTCGCCGATTGTCATATTTACGACTTCTTTGTGGTTTTGTATGATATAATTTGCAATTTTCTTTTCCTGCTCAAAAAAGCTGTCATATAAAATATGAATCGTGTCCAGGACTAACTTTTGTTTTTCCATGATGTACCTCCTATGTGAAAATTATTTTCATGATTTAATCATATAGGATTTTCTGCAATTGTCAAGGGCGCGTCTTGTTGCGTAAAGGGGTTCTTCATGACCCGCCCGCTGCATCTCTTTCGGTTTTTGAACAGCCTTCAGAAGATGTTGCCTGTAAGTTTCAAGTCCATCTTCCAGCATACGTATCTTTTCGCCCTGTTTGGAAATTTTTTTCATACGAACGGCAAGGTTTCAACTGCGAAGTTTCAATGGTAGAATCTCTGCGAAAAAAACAGATGCCATTAATTGCCATTCGCTTTCTATAACAGCCGCTGTAAAAGCCTTATTGTCAAAGTTAAAATAAACCTAAGACAATAAGGCTTTTCCTTCTACAGTAATTATGTTTATTTTAATATTTTCAAAATTTCCTCTTTTTTATAAAAATAAAAGTTGCTTTCCATAACTAAGCAAAAAAAATCATCCTTAACATTTTCTACTTTTATCATCAATTCCGCGTTATTACAGGTACACATTAAATAATCATTTTTAGATACACTTATGATTTGCCACATTTTGCCATAACATTTCAAATATGCGTGTATATCAAAAATCTTATAGCTATAAATAAATGCCTCAATAAGCGAAAAAAATAAAATGAACAGAAAAATCTTACCGTTTTGCTTGTCTTGAACTGTACTATATATTAGTTCTTTATAGTTAATCTGTAATACATTTTCATATGTAATTGTAATATTTAAACAAATCTTATATGCAATTAATTTTATAATCATAAACTGTTCATATACATACAGAATAATATAATTGACTTTCCACTTAAAGGCCTCATAATCTTTTAAATATTTTCTACATTTACTTGAATATATTTGCTTTTTATCTATATACAACCATACAAATAAAAATATTACCATTTGAAAAAGAATGAACTTAGCTTTAAAAACAACCAACATTACATGCGACACTATAGACAATAAAACGGATAAAAAGCATTTACAAATAATTTGCATATATAAGGCAGTTTTCCAACTGCTTATTTTGAAAAGTAACTGCTTATTTTTCAGGTGTAAGTATTTTTTTGAACATTTATATAATACATAACACCACTTTACAAGATTACGAAATAAGGCCTTGCCGCTGAATCAGTGATTT
>CASUON010000294.1 GCA_949457475.1 uncultured Lachnospiraceae bacterium | reverse complement strand
GAAAGCTTGTTGGATATCATCCTATTATTTTTCATTTTATAGCATATTCTGCATATCCCCACCCCGTGAAAAGTAATGGAAAATCCCTTGATTTCCAATTTTTGTTTTGTTATAATATTACCGTCATATGTCGGAAACGGAGGTGAGGCGTATGGGCAGGCCAATGCGGCGCAGAAGAATATGTTTTGAGCCGGTATACGATAGTTTCGCACCATGCAACGCGGGGGGCGCGGGCCAAGTGCTGCTGGCAGTGGATGAATTTGAGGCCGTCCGCCTGATTGACCATGAAAAAAAGACCCATGAACAGTGCGCCAAGCAGATGGGGGTTTCACGCACGACTGTTACGGAAATGTACGAACGGGCGCGGGCGAAAATCGCCGACTGCCTTGTCAATGGAAAGACCCTTTGTATTTCCGGCGGAAACTATGCACTTTGCGACGGGTCTGCATGGAGGTGCTGCGGTAAAAAATGTAAGAAACGAATCCACGCGACCGAAGCTGGTGTTATAGACGGACAGGAAGAAGAAACCCACGCGTCGGAAGCCGGCGGCGTTTTGGACGAAAAAAAAGAAGCCTACGCGACCAAGGCCGGAGCTATGGGCGGAAAAGAAACAGAAAAAGGAAACGAAACAAGAGGCCACATCACCAAAAATGGCGTTGTGGGCAGAAAGGAAACAGGAATGAAAAAGATAGCGGTGACTTATGAAAATGGAAACGTATTCCCACACTTTGGGCATACTGAACAGTTTAAAGTGTACGAGGTAGAAGACGGCAAGGTTGCTGGCTCGCAGATTGTGGGTACACAAGGGAGCGGACACGGCGCCCTGGCAGGGATGCTGCTGGATTTAAATGTAGATACGCTTGTTTGCGGTGGAATAGGCGCAGGCGCGCAGATAGCGCTGGCAGAAGCAGGGATACAGCTTTACGGCGGCGTGTCCGGCAGTGCGGACGAAGCCGTAGACGCACTGCTTGCAGGGAAATTGAACTATAACCCGGACGTCCATTGCGACCACCACGGGCAGGGGCACCACTGCGGCGAAGAAAGTCATTGCGGCGGGGGGCATGCCTGCGGCGAGGACAAACACGGATGCGCCGGAAATGGAGGCCAATGCTGATGGGAAAATATACACTGACCAAAGTACTGGAGACAGGGAACGCGGTCATCGACAAGGAGCACAGGGAGCTGATCGACGCTGTAAACAGGCTGATGGACGCATGTAGCGAAGGAAAAGGCAGGGCGTCGATGGATGAGACGACCAAATTTTTAAATAATTATGTAGATCAGCATTTTACGCATGAAGAGCAGCTCCAGCAGCGGGCGTCCTATCCGGGCGTCCGGGCACATAAGCTTTTCCATGAAAAGTATAAACAGACGTTAAAGGAGATTACCGGGCGGATAGCGGCCAACGGCCCGAATATTGCGGATCTTGGGAAACTGAACGCACATATAAGCGTCCTAATTTCCCATATTCGTACAGAAGATAAAAAGCTGGGAGCGTTTCTAAATAAGTAGCAGTCGGCAAAGTCCCAAAAAGCGTCAAAGGTTGCTGAGCGGTATGCCAAAGAAATAGGCATCGTTTTTCAAAAGAGCGGCGAACCTGCCGCCGTGGCAAGCTGGAAGCCTTCGCATAAAAAAGTGGTGGCGTAAGATACAAACACCAGAAAGCATTTTTCAAACACGCTCTAGAACTCCATCCAGACAGAAATTAAAGTAAGGGGCTGTCTGGATGGAGTTCTAGGGCCAAATGGGAACAAAATATCCTGCAAAGATAGAAAACCGCTTGATTTTTCCCGGACGAATATTTATAATGTTAACTGGCAGGCGCGAATAAGGTCGAACAATGTTGGATAAAGTCGAAACAGCGCCGTTTTGCCAGAACAAGGCGGAGGATGTGACGAATTGTACCGGATAGCGTTATGTGACGATGAGGAGAAAGAACTGGAGCAGATGGAACAGTTCCTGGCCAGCTACCAGTGGGAAGGCAGGAGAAAGCAAAAGCCGGAATATAAGACCGAGCGTTTCCTTAATGCGGAGGCGCTTCTTTGGAAAGTCAGGGAAGAAGGGTATTCGCCAGACCTTTTGTTATTAGATATTTATATGTCTGGGAAATCCGGCGTAGAAGCGGCGGAGGAAATGCGCAGACTGGGTATGGGCATGCCGATTATTTTTCTGACGACTTCGACAGAACATGCGTTAAAAGCATATGAGGTGGACGCGATCCAGTATCTTGTAAAGCCGTTTGGGCAGGACCGCTTCTTCCATGCGATGGATTCCGCCATGGGGCAGATCGGGAAAAAGGACATCCCGTTAATCTTTAAATCGGAAGGCAGGATGTGGCAGATACAGCCGGATGATATTATATACTGCGAGTCGCAGAAAAACTACCAGATATTGTACCTGGCGACGGAAAAATACAGGGTGCGCATGACGGCAGGCAAATTGTGGGAGATGTTGGAAAAATTCCCGCAGTTTGCGCGTTGCGGACGGTCTTATATTTTGAATATGGCGCATATTCTTTCCATTGAACATGCGGAGATCGCCCTAAACAATGGATTTCGCATTTTTATTCCGCGCAATAAAGTGACGGAATTTAAAAAAGTTTATTTTTCGTATTACTTTGACGGCTGAGGAAGGCGTTTTTGGGCAGTTGAGGGAACAGGCAATGATCCTAACAACTAACAATGACACAATCAAACGGTGGTGAAAAAAACTAAATACTCTCATAAAAACAAGGTGTAAAGAAGACTTATTGAATATGAAGGGCTTTACACCTTTTTCAATATAGTTTTCTCGGAGCGGCGGCCTGGCCCCAGCTGGCTATCATAAAATTTAAATGCCAAAATACACCATCTGCCTGTTTTTTCTCCAGAAGTACTTCTTGCATTCCGGAGCGGAACATCCGAACGGGCCTGCTGCCTGGTTCCGGCGTCCGGGATACAAAAATATGCACGGTTTGCCGGATAACAACCTATTATGCCTCATTTTTAAGGATATCGATACCCCGTGAAAAGTAACTTGTAGATACAGTTGCGCTTATCGGCAATAAGAAATTACTTTCATTTTGAAGAAAATAGGTATATAATAAGACAACTACAAATCGAACGTTGTGGAGGTGTCCCGTGAAACGAAAATTAGGAATTGCTAGGTGCGGCCTTGCCTGCTGCTTATGCTCAGAAAATGCTTTGTGTAATGGATGTGGTTCAAACAGCTGTCCAGATAATGATTCTTGCGAGAATAAAAAATGTTCCATTACAAAAGAGTTGACGCATTGCTATAAGTGTGAAGAAAATTGCAAGAAGGGATTATTGAGCAAAATTAAACCATATACATTTACTTTATTTGCAAAAAAATATGGAGAGGAGAAACTGTTAGACTGTTTAGAGACAAATGAGAAAAATGGAGTTGTGTATCACCGAGATGGCATAAACGGAGATTATGATGATTTTGATGATGTAGAACAGTTAATGAAATTTATCTTAACAGGGGAACATTAATAATGGCAATATAGCATTTTGGCGCATGACAGATATACCCTGCTTATCCTGTGCATGGATAAGAATACGATAAGTGACGTAGATGTTGCCACCATACAAAAACGTATTGAACTTCTTCTATCCCCTGCAATCACTGCATGTGGTACGCCTATGGGAAATATGGATATTACGCCCGCTTCATAGGGCAATTTTACACCGCCATTTACGCACACGCCCGTCCCAGGGACTACTTCATGCGTTTTCTGTTGTTTCTCGTGGATATGACTTCCAATTATTTTATTAAGGGCAATCCTCACAAGATTCTTTAAACTGTCTGGTCTATCTTCGGACAGTTCCTTCTCCTATATTATACTCCTTATTGACGCCTGCGGTGGTTCTGCCTTCCTCTAAGACCAAACGGACCATCTGACTTTTGAATTCAGGTTTACTAGTTGAAAGGCTGCGGGGTATTCGAACAGGTGTCTTTCATAATCGATAATTATATAGATTACTAAAATCGTGGACTGAACTTTTAAAAATGTCCTTGACAAATGGTACCGTTTATAATAACCATTTGAATTGCTTGCTCCCGTTATGATTCATGGTTCT
>CASUON010000293.1 GCA_949457475.1 uncultured Lachnospiraceae bacterium | reverse complement strand
CGATTACTGCGGCATACAACCGCCGCCGCGGCGCCAGTCCCCCGGCAGGCCGCCCCATACAGGCTGTACAAGTGCCCCCTGACAGACCTGTATTCCTTTCTCAATGAATACAATTGTATTTCATGTCTGCTATCACCCGGGCGTCCAGTATTTTTCCTGGTCAAAAGATTTGATACAATTTTCATCCGATTACAGCTGAACCAGTTTGAAACCGGCATTTAGCGACTATTTAGCGACTATCCGCTAATTGTCCCGGTTTCGTTTTGTTTTAAAAGCATAGTTTCTAATACGTCCGCAGTTTCCTGCTCGCTCTCTTCATAAGAATGGATATAATATTTCATTGTAGTGGCCATATCAGAATGCCCCAGCTTTTTCGATATCGTTTTTGTATCTATTTTGTTAGAACGCACCAGCAAAGATGCGTTCGTATGGCGTAAGTCATGCAGGGACAGAAGCGGGAGCTGCTCTTTTTGTGGCACTGTTTGGTTATATTTTTGAATTAATTTTTGAAATTTATTATAAGGGGTGCTTATATTCATAATGCTGCCGTCCGATTTTGTAAATAGCCAGTTTTTTCCATGCCATTTATTGCCTAGGCTTTTTTTGTATAACTCCTGTTCGGACTGGTATTTTTGCAGCGTGCGAATCACGGACTGCGGAAACGAAACAGAACGGATAGAATCTTTTGTTTTCGGCGCTTTGATAACTATTTCGCCTTTTATATAGTAAGCAGACTGCTTAATATCAATTTTACAATGTTCAAAATCGACGTTTTGCCATTCCAGCGCCAGCATCTCCCCGCGGCGCAGCCCACCAAATATAGCAATCTGAAATAGTGCCTGGTACTGCATCTGTAAGACATACGCATAATCATTTCCGACTGCTGGGCGGGTAACGCCAATTGGCAGCTGTACCTTTGCCTGTTCACAATAGTCATCCACAAATTTTAAAAAACGTCTTGTCTGGTCAGCGGTAAAACATTTTAACTTGTCGTTCTGGCCGGACTGCTTTGGCAGCCTGGCCTTACGACATGGATTGTTGTCAATAAATTCCCAATGCTCCGCAGTGGATAAGATAGAAGATAGAATAATCCGAAACCGGTTGATACTGCCGTTAGAGTAGCCGCCCGGCTTGCCATCATGACGGACGCCGTCTTGTGTCAGCGACAGATAGAACTTTTCTATATGATATGGCTTTATTTTTCCAATTTTCATTTGCCCAAGGGAAGGGAGGATAAGCTGGTTGATCACTTCCATATACCCATGGTACGTTGTTTTTTCTAATTGCTTTTTCGCAAAGGCTTCATCCCATTCTTGCACAAATTTTTCCAGTGTGATCTTCTCACCCCGTATACAATTGCCGTTTTTTACCTTTTCTTCAAATTCATATACAAACTTCTGCAACGCCTTTTGCTGCTGCTTTTTAGTCATCTGTGGATCCGGCACAAATGTCGTCGTTTCCCGGATCTTTTTTCCGCTGCTGTCGTATCCGTTAGAAACTTCAATTTTGTAGCTGACGCTTTTTTTGTTTTTGATTTCTCTTACATATGCCATACTGTTTACTCCTTTGTGAAATAAAATATAGTTAACCGCCACGAAAAACACAAAACTATCTGCGATTTGTAGTACAATATAAGCGACATATTGTAGTGCTACAAAAAGGGATGTTTTGCATCTGAGCATTATTATATTGAAAAAGAACAGATTTGGATAGTTCCATTCCGGCGCGCTTATTATATGAAAGCGTATGTTATCGGTAGAAAAACATACGCATCCCTCTCTCGAGCTTTCGACAAAATAGTCGCTGAATAGTCGTTTTTTCACCCTACAGACATAACCGTATACCAGTCCGCAAAGACATATTGCCACACCCTTGACAAAACAGGCGTATGGTGTATGATAAAAGTATAGATAAGACGTATTCCTACAAATTATGTCCAAGATAAAATATAAAAATACGAAAAAGCACTAAAGTATTTTCCAAATACGTCCGATATCTATACCAAATATAAGCAGAGAATGCGCATAGGATGCTTGTAAACATTATTACTATTACTTATCTACATGGAGGTATTGGAGTTTGTAATTTTCATTATGCATAGAAAATGGGTTTCCATTTATCAAGTGTATGGTCAGAAAATAAATTGGAAAATAAAGCTAATTTTTTTTTTCGATCTGCCGATAATAGTAATAAGCCCAGAAACTAATGCGTATGGATGCTTATAGCAAACTTACAAATATCACAACAAGGAGGTATTCATTGAGAGAGGAACGCAGGGGATGCGTGACTTAATCTATGATCCCAGCAGATGCAGGAGCGTAGCCGCTGGGGTCTAAACGGTCAGACAGCCGGAATGTTTCCGGCGATTAGATTCATCCCCGCCTATCAGGAATAGGTCAAATAAATAGCCCGCCGGTACTGTGATCACCGGCTGCGGGATGAAAAACAGGGATGTAAGCGTATAACCATTATTACAAGGAGGTATTCAATTATGCAATTGAAGAAATTATTACAGGGGTCAGTTTTCGCAGCTGCAGCAGCTGTATGCGTAGCAGCAGGAACCGTAAGCGCTCAAGCAGCTGACGGCGATTTTACTACTGCAGGTGTTGGAAGCGTAACTATTGATACAACAAAGCAGGAATTAAAAGCGACTGCAGCAAGCGGTGAACTGCTGGTTGGCGTTGGCAAAGTAAATGCGAAAAAAGGCACAATCACAGTAGCTACTTGGGATTCTTATACCGGCTCAGGCGCTCAGACGGTTGACCTGTCTAAATTAAACAATACAAAAGATAATTATCTTGTTCTTTCCTCAAATAAAGAAAGCGGCGTATCTATTGTTAAGATTCCAGCTGCAGATAAAGCAATCTCTGCAAAATTTAACCCGTCTACAGCAAAATTAGCCGTAGGTACAGGTGCAAACGGATCCGCTGCGAAGTCTGCCGCAAAAGAAATTACGGACGATACATTTGAATATAGAACAGCTTATGGCAGCTGGAAGACATTGAAAGATTCTGCGAAGGCAGAACAGATCGACCTGACAGGCTACCAGCATGAAGGCGCTACACTGTATGTACGTGCGAAAGGTACAACGGGAGCGACGGCTACAAGCCTTTCTACACAGAGTGATGAGAAACTGACATATGGTGAAACAGAAATAAAAGTATACCTTGGCGACAAACTTCCTGGTAAAGAAGCGAAAGTAAATATTCCTGCAAGGGCAAAAGGGCCGGCTGTAGCGGTTGATTATGCAAAGGGTTCTGTTACGTTGCCGAAGGAAAGCGAGTACCGCCTGGCTACAACTAGTGCAATCAAAGATAAGAGCGGCAGCCCAGTTGCAAATGCGGCGAAAGGTTCGGTAGCAGTAGACAAGATCTTTACAGAGGTTAGCGAAGCAACTGCAAAGGAAGGCGTATTAGAAGTACGTGCCGTTGCAAAAGAAGGCAAGAAAGCTGCATCAAAATGGACACGTGTTGCAATTAAGAAAGCAGATGATTTTGGAACAGGCCTGTTAACAGCAGGAAATACACTGGATACAAAACCTACTCCGGCAGCAGGGGAAACAAAAGAGTATGGTAAGAAAGGTGTTGCAGAAGCAACTTTGAAAGAAGATTCTGCAGGTAGCAGCGTAATTAAGGCAGAATATGTTCTGGTTAAGAAGAAAGACGCGCTTAAGATTACAAACTCCGGCAAACTTACTTATGAAATCGTAACGGCAGATGGCAAAGACGTAACAACAGCTCCGGCAGATGCAGCAGCAAAGAAAGTTGCTCCTGGAAAATCTATTACAATTACAGGCGTAAAAGATGAAGCTTCTGTATTTATTCGCATTGCAGGCGATAAGAAGACAAAGACATGGGTAGGAAATTACGGTAAGTTAGGCGTTGTAGATTATCCGAAGACAGTTACGGGTGCATAAGCATTGCTTAATTAATTTTTGATAGGCTTATAGTAATATTTTAATATGTTTTTGGCATATTTTTGAATCTTTAGTGATTCTAAAAAAGGATATTAGTAAATAAAAGTGAGACTGCCTGGTGCAGTCTCACTTTTTTCGTCGTGCGCCCGGCGGCGCACGTTTCTAACCGGTGCAAGTCCGGAAT
>CASUON010000292.1 GCA_949457475.1 uncultured Lachnospiraceae bacterium | reverse complement strand
ATACTATGACTTGAAAGTAGCGATCGCAACGAAGGCGGGTAGATGGATACTATGGCTTGAAAGTAGCGATCGCTACGAAGATAAGCGAGTGAATATTACAGCGCGAAAGTAGATGTGTCTGCGCGTGAGGTAAGATGTCCGCCCGGTTTCACCGGCTGCGGGCAGCGACGGAAAGGCAGAGGTGCGATGTATCAGTTTTTTGTGCAGGACGACCAGGTCGGGAGGGATTTTATTACGCTAACCGGCGGCGACGTCCATCATATCAAACATGTCCTTCGGATGGCGCCGGGGGAGATCGTGCGGGTTAGCAGCGCGGGGGGAAGGGATTTTATATGCCGCGTATCCGAGGTTGCCGATGCGTTTGTCCAACTGGACATTTTGGAATCGGATGCTGCGGGGAGCGAACTTCCAAACCGCATTTACCTGTTCCAGGCGCTCCCAAAAGGGGAACGTATGGAATATGTGATCCAAAAGGCGGTAGAGCTTGGCGTCTTTGAAATCATCCCGGTGGCGATGAAATATTGCGTTGTGAAGCTGGATGAAAAGCGGGCGCAGTCCAAAGCCAGGCGCTGGCAGGCGATTGCGGAAAGTGCTGCAAAACAGTCCAAGCGCAGCCTTATTCCGTCCGTCCATCCGGTGCTTTCTTTTGCAGAGGCAGTCTCTTACGCGAAGGCGTGCGACCGCTGCATTGTCCCTTATGAAAACGAAAGGGGGATGCGTGCGACCGCGGGCGTCCTAGCGTCGATCCGGCCGGGGGAGCGCGTTAGCTTGATGATCGGCCCGGAAGGCGGGTTCGCGCCGGAGGAAATAGACGCCGTGCGCCAGCAGCAGATGCAGGTAATATCCCTTGGAAAGCGGATTTTACGTACGGATACGGCCGCAATTACGGCGATGTCCATGCTGATGCTGCATTTGGAAATGAAGGAGCAGGAAAATGGAAATTTATTTGGATAATTCAGCGACTACCAGATGTTCGAAACGGGTGCAGGAAATTGTATTAAAAACGATGGACTGCGCGTATGGGAATCCGTCTTCCATGCACACCAAAGGCATGGAGGCGGAGCAGTATGTCAAAGAAGCCGCCAGCAAGATCGCAAAGACGCTGAAAGTACAGCCAAAGGAAATTTTTTTTACGTCCGGCGGGACAGAATCCAACAATTTGGCCATAATCGGCGCCGCGCAGGCCAACCGCCGCGCAGGCAGCCGGATCGTTACAACGAAGATCGAGCATGCTTCGGTGCGCAATGCGGCCGCGTTTTTAAAAGAGCAGGGGTTTGAAGTCGTTGAAGTCGGGGTAGGGCGCGACGGCATTTTGTCATTGGAAGAACTAGTAGAAGCGGTAGACCAAGAAACAATCCTCGTATCCATTATGCAGGTAAATAATGAGATCGGCGCCGTACAGCCGATTGCGCAGGCGGCTTCTGTAATCCGCCAGCATAGCCCGAACGCCATTTTTCATGTAGATGCCGTCCAGTCTTATGGGAAAATGCGTATTTTCCCAAAAAAGGCAGGCATTGACCTGCTTTCGATAAGCGGGCATAAAATACATGGGCCAAAAGGGATCGGCTGTTTATATATCAAAGAAAATACGAAAATAAAGCCGTTAATGCTAGGCGGGGGACAGCAGTCCGGCATCCGTTCCGGCACCCACAACGTACCTGGGATCGCCGGGCTTGGAGAAGCCGCGCTAGAGTGTTATGAACGCTTCGAAGAAAAAATGGAGCATTTATACAGCCTGCGCGGAGCGTTTATCGCCCAGGCACTGGAGATCGAAGGCGTTGCCGTCAATGGAAGGACGGGCAGGGACAGTGCGCCGCATATTGTGAGCGTCGCGGTACGCGGGGTACGTAGCGAAGTGCTGCTCCACGCATTGGAAGAGGATGGGATATACGTCTCCGCAGGGGCGGCATGCTCGTCGAACAAACCGTCCGTTTCCCATACGCTGCAGGCAATCGGGCTGCCTGGGGAGCTTTTGGGGTCTGTGCTGCGTTTCAGTTTCAGCGTAGATACTTGTATGGAAGACATTGCCTATACAATTGGCCGTATGCGTGAGCTTGTGCCAAAGCTGCGCAAATATGCGAGGCATTGAAACGTTGAACAAAGCTGCGCAAGTATGCGAGGCATTGAAACGTTGAAACAAAGTTGAGCAAGTATGCGAGGCAATGATATGTAGCCCGCGCGTATCCGCCTGATTTACGCAAGTATGAAATTGGCGCAGGTTGTAAGGCGTTGATGAACGTTTTAAGAAGTTATAAAATGTGTAGAAAGGAAAGAAGCTGCGATGTATCACGCTTTTTTGATTAAATACGGTGAGATCGGTGTAAAAGGAAAGAACCGCCATATTTTTGAGGATACGCTTGTGAGCCAGATACGCAATGCGCTGGAGCCTGTCGAAGGTACGTTTACTGTCCGTAAGGAAAACGGCAGGATTTATGTGGAAACCGGGACAGACTACGACTACGACGAACTGGTGGAGGCGTTGCAGTGTGTGTTTGGCATTGTCGGCATCTGCCCGGTTGTGCTGGTGGCAGACGAAGGGTTCGACCAGCTTGCGCAGGCAGTGTGCGATTATGTAGGCAAGGCATACAAAGAACACCATTTTACATTTAAAGTAGTGACTAGGCGCGCTAGGAAGAATTATCCGATGGAGTCTATGGAAGTCAGCGCGGCACTGGGGGAGCGCTTGCTGGAAACGTATCCGGGGCTGCGCGTAGATGTGCATCAGCCGCAGGTTGTGATCCACATTGAAATCCGCAACCAGATTAATATATACTCCCATACGATCCCCGGCCCGGGAGGTATGCCGGTCGGGTCAGCGGGCCGGGGCATGCTGCTGCTGTCCGGAGGGATTGACAGCCCGGTAGCCGGCTATATGATCGCAAAACGGGGCGTGCGGATTGACGCCATATATTTTCATGCGCCGCCTTATACGAGTGAACGGGCCAAGCAGAAGGTAGTAGATTTGGCAAAAGCGGTATCCAGGTATGCAGGGCCGGTGCGTCTGCATATTGTGAATTTTACGGATATCCAGCTGTATATTTATGACAAGTGCCCGCATGACCAGCTGACGATTATAATGCGCCGCTATATGATGAAGCTGGCGGAGCATTTTGCCGCCGAGGACGAGGACTTGGGGTTGATTACCGGGGAAAGCATCGGCCAGGTTGCAAGCCAGACGATGCAGTCGCTTGCCGTTACGAATGAGGTGTGTACGATGCCGGTCTACCGGCCGCTGATCGGGTTTGACAAACAAGAGATCGTAAATATTGCGCAGAAGATTAAAACGTACGAGACGTCTATCCTGCCATATGAAGACTGCTGTACGATTTTTGTTGCGAAGCATCCGGTGACCAGGCCAAACTTAAAATCCATAAGAAAGTCGGAAACCCATTTGGCAGAAAAAATAGACATGTTGATGCAAGAAGCCATCCGTACCGCAGAGACGTTGCGGGTAGCGCAAGACAGTTAAGAATTAAAATTTATTTAAATTTCTGTTGCGCGCAAGAAAGGTGCCAGGTATTCGCCGGCACCTTTTATCACAAACGGTGAAATCAATATGTGAAATTCATAGATTGCGATTACTCAACGATGTAAGGTTTGATTACGTTTAAAATCTCATCGATGTCAGAATCCGCATGGATTGCAAGTTCAATAGGTTTTGATAAATCCAGGCTGAAGATTCCCATGATGGATTTTGCGTCGATCACATATCTGCCGGAAATCAGGTCAAAATCATAATCAAACGGTGCGATTGCGTTTACGAACGATTTTACCTTATCAATCGAATTTAAAGAAATCTGTACTGTTTTCATTGAATACCCTCCTTGATGAAATGATTCGGATTATTGATAAGAGGAACCGGGGTCGGTTCGCCCGTATTTTATAGTAGCGTTTTTTTTGTCAAAAGTCAATGGTTTATAAGGCACAAATTCAGATAAGAGATGAACAGCCGTTACTTTTCATGGGGGGATATGCAGAATATACTATAAAAACAACGATAATAGGTTGTTATCCGGCAGTTAAATTCTGGAACAGTTTTTAAGTTTTGTGCTACCCGGACGCTGGAACCAGGCCGCAAGCCCTCCCTGATGTTCCAGCTTCGGGAT
>CASUON010000291.1 GCA_949457475.1 uncultured Lachnospiraceae bacterium | reverse complement strand
CTTATCTTCTTCAAATGTATTCGCCGACAGCGCAATGATCGGGATATTGGCTTTCCTCGGGTCGTTGATCTTGCGTATTTCTTTTGCCGCGTCGTGCCCGTTCATCACCGGCATCTGGAGGTCCATCAGCACAAGCGCGTAATCGCCTGGGCTGGAATTTTTTATAATTTCTACTGCAATGCTGCCGTCCGTAGCGGTATCTACTGGATACCCGGCGTCTTTTAACACTTCCATCCCGATTTCCAGGTTGATCTCATTGTCGTCTACGAGCAATATTTTATTCTGCCCCGGCTTATGCGCCGGACCTTTTGCTGTATCTTTTTGTTCCAATGGGTGCTGCCATGGGATTTCCAGCGTCAGTACGACTGTAAATACGCTCCCTTTGCCTGCCGTGCTTTCTACTTCAATTGTACCGCCCATTTTGTCCACAATCTTCTTGGCGATCGTCAGCCCCAGCCCGGAACCGTGGATACCGCTTAACGTTGTATTTTTTTCCCGCTCAAAAGGTTCAAAAATATGCGCCAGAAATTCTTCGTGAATCCCGATCCCATTGTCTTCTACTTGGAAACGGAAGATAGCCTTGCCCTTTTTCTTGTGCTCTTGTTCCATCAGCGAAATGCGTATCCGGTCTCCGGTATTAATATATTTGAGCGCGTTTTCCGCTAGGCAGAGTAGTATCTGGCTCAATTTCTGCTGGTCTACCAGCACCCGTTCATGCACCAGCCCAGACACGTCCAGGGAAAAGTCAATATCCGCCGCCTGCGCCCGCGGTTTTATTACAGCTTGTACATTATGTAAAATATCGAGCAGGCTGTATTCATCCTCTTCAATATAAATCTGGCTGGACTCTATCCTCGTAATCTCAAATACGTTATTGAGCATCGACAGCAGCTCGCTGCTCGACGACGTAATCATTTGCAGGTAATTTTCTACTTTCTCCCTGTCATCCATATGGCTTTTCGCAAGATTCGCAAAACCAACAATCGCATTCATCGGCGTGCGTATATCATGAGACATATTCGATAAAAAAGAATTCTTGACCTTGTTGGCAAAATTCGCCTGGTTCAATGCTTCTTCCAATTTCCGTTTTTGCTTCATCTGCTGGACGACTTCGGCGTCAATATCCCGGTAGCCCATAACAATCTGTGCGCCGCCATTGCCAACGCCCACGACGCGCAGCTGGATATAGGCAGTCCTCCCGCCTTTGAAGATACGGTAATTTATGTGGAACTCCCGCTCCCTGGACAATTTATTGCGTATGTAATCCGCCTTTGTATGCTGCGCGTAATACCTGCGGTCGTCCGGAAAGACCCAATGGTTGACATAATCATCGTCAAACCCCTGGTATTGGCGTACTTTCTGCCCTTTCCCAAATCCTTTTTCAAAACGTTCGCTTACGCGGTACGCATGAATCCGGTCCGCGTCCAAGTCTGCATAAAAAATCGACTGATAGTCAATACTCAGCCCCTCAATTGTCTCCAAGCGCCTTAAATGCTCCTGGTGGATCAGTTTTATCTTCTGCTGTGTTTGGTATTTTTCATTTAATAGCGCTTCGCGCTCTTCCATCTGGCGCATAACCCGCTCTGTCACATCCGCTATAAATACATAAAATACGCTTTCACCGGACTTGCTACGTACATAATGCCCGTAATCGTCTACCCAGCAGATATTTCCATTTTTGGTAATAATACGGTATTCCACCGCGTCCAGTTTTACCTTGCTGCCCGCAAGCTGCTCTCCAATGCTCTTTTCCACCTTCTGCCGGTCGTCCGGATGGATCATGCCCCGGAAGGAATTTCCCGACAACTGCAGAAATTCTTTTATATTGTCACACTGGAACAGTTCGATCAATGCCCTGTTGGCATACAAAATTTTTTCACTTTCATCTGCACGGTATATAAAAAAACCGCCTGGCATTTCATCCATCAGTTTCAATGTCAGATACGCGGAATATTTGCTTTGAAGGTCCGATACAGAAGGCAACCCCGCCCGTTCATACTTTTCCAGCATACCATCAATGCCCAGCTCGTTTATTTCTAGGCTGTTCAGAACGGATAACAGGAACTCGATGATATTTTGTTCAAATTTAACTCCGCTATTCACAGATTCATCCTCCTGATTGTTTATTGCCACTATCATATCACTTTTTACCGTTCCTGTCATCATACATCTTGCCAACTTTATAGCCATTTCTTACGCATTTTTGGCAGTTTTTTCCATGCAGCCCGCATCTACTTTTTATACGCAAACAATTCCCTGCACATTTTTCACAAGCCTATGCCAGTAGTTCCCAGCGCATTTTCACAAACCTATGCCAGCATTTCCCTGCGCATTTTCAGCAGGATTTTCTTTTCCAGGCGGCTTACTTGCACCTGGCTCATGCCAAGCTGCTGCGCTACCTGCACCTGCGTCTGCTCCTGGAAATAACGCAGCCTGATTAGTTCGCGTTCCCGTTCAGCCAGCTTGTCCAATAGCTGCGCAAGCAGCATATTGTCCAATATCTTTTCTTTTTCCGGGTCGCTGCCGCCCGCGTGCAGGGCCGTATATTCCATCGTCCCTGCCGCCACGGCCTGCCCAATGCCGCCGCCCGACGCTACCTGGTCGACTAGGTATAATTCGCTGCCGTCCGACTGGTAGACGCTACGGTAGATCGATTCCACCTCCATATTTGCTTCGACCGCCATCAAGATATCTTCCTGCCCCAGCCCGGTCGCCTGCGACAGCTCCTGCATCGTAGCTTCCCGGCCTTTTTCGTTGCTGATCTTTTCCGCTGCTTTTTTAATGCGCCATCCATTTTCTTTTAGGCTCCTGCTGATCCGCACCAGCCCGTCGTCCCGCAAAAAACGGCGGATTTCACCGCTGATTAGGGGCACCGCATACGTAGAAAACGCGACGCCGTATGTAAGGTCAAATTTATCAATTGCCTTAATCAGCCCTATGCTGCCAATCTGAAATAATTCCTCCCTGTCGTGCCCACGGTGTTCAAATCTTTTGACAATGCTTCCCACCAGTCCCAGATTCTGCTTCACCAGCTCTTCTTTTGCATCCGGATCCCCCTGCTGCGCCCGCAGGATCAAAGACATTGTCCCATCCATAGGCTATATCCTCTCTATTCCCAGCTGCTTGACCATTCGTACGGTCGTCCCCTGCCCCGGCGCAGAATCTACCTCCACGTTATCCATAAACGCTTCCATAAAGGCGAAGCCCATGCCGGAGCGTTCCAGCTCCGGCCTTGTCGTATAAAACGGCTCCTTTGCTTTCGCCACATCTTCGATCCCTTTTCCGTAGTCGACAATTTCAATCCGTATCCGCTGGCTTTCTTTGGCGCAGCTTAGATAAATCTTTCCAATACGGTTTTCATACCCATGGATAATCGAATTGGTAACCGCTTCTGACACCGCCGTTTTTACGTCCGCCAATTCATCCAGCGTCGGGTCCAGATCAGCCAGGAAAGCCGCCACCGCTACTCTTGCAAACCCCTCATTTGTCGAATAAGAGTCAAAACGAATGCTCATTTCATTGCGCCTGTTCATTTGCCATCCCCTCCGTTTCTATCATTTTATGCAGCCCCGATATCCTAAAAATTTTCTGGATTCTCGCGTTCATATGCCTCGCCGTTACGTTTCCCCCGCAATAGTTCATATTGCGGCACCTTCCAATCAGCACGCCTATGCCGGAACTGTCCATAAATTCCGTCCCGGAAAAATCAAATACCAAGCTTCGGACGCGGTAGGAATCGATCAAAAGATCCGCTTCTTGGCGCAGCTGTTCCGCGCTGTGGTGGTCTAGTTCCCTTGGCATAGATATCGTAAGGCACCCCTTTGTAAGTTCATAATGACATTCCATAATGCAGCACTCCTCCTGTTTTTGCTCTGTTTTTTATTGCTATAAATACATGTATATCCATTGATTTGCAGCTGTAAAAGAAAAAGACGCTGATCTATTTTCTGATCAACGTCTTTTGTATTTCCCTTATCTAATTTTCTAATTTATATCTACCTTATTCTGCCGCCGTCTTAGCCCGGCCCAGCGTAGTTTTATTTTGCGCCGTTTCTTATTCTGCCGCCGTCTTGGCCCAACTCCTTGCGGTTTTACTTTGCTCTATTTCTTATTCTGCCGTCGT
>CASUON010000290.1 GCA_949457475.1 uncultured Lachnospiraceae bacterium | reverse complement strand
CTTAAAAACAGTTCCAGAATTTAACTGCCGGATAACAACCTATTATGCCTCGTTTATAAGGATATCGACACCCCGTGAAAAGTAACATCAAAGTAAATGAAAGCAAGTCAAAGCATGCGGAATATGCTGTACAAAAGCGGGAGAATCATCTATAATGTGAAAAACAGATGCTGCAGTTACGGTGCAGCCGCAGGCTGTGCGGTAATACGCGGATCAGGATAAGGAGGGTATTGCCATTGATTTGTAAATATGTATTTGGAAAACCGATCGAAACAGGCGCTGTGGTGGCGGATGTGGCGCAATGTACGCAGCCGCTATCCCTGATGCAGGTGGAGCAGGGACCTGCAGGCGTCGTGCTGTCTTGCCAGATGGGGCCTAAGGATGTAGTCTATGGGCTGGGCGAACAGGTGCGCGGTATTAACAAGCGCGGATTTTCATATATCAGCTATGCCATCGACGGCCCGATACACACAGAAAACAGGCATTCGCTGTATGGCGGCCATAATTTCCTTATAGTCAGCAGGGCGCAAAAGCAGCCGTTTGGCATTTTTGTGGACAACCCGGGCAAAGTTGTGTTTGACGTAGGGGAGGCCAGGATGGACCGCTTGGAAATACAGGCGGGCAGCGACTGCGTTATTTATACGATCGAAGAAGAAGGGCTTAAGGAGGTTGCAAAATCTTTCCGCCGGCTGGTCGGGCAAAGCTATGCCGCGCCAAAGTGGGCGTTTGGCTACCAGCAGTCCCGCTGGGGGTATCAAAACGAAGCGGATGTGCGGGCAGTCGTAGACGGATACCACGGAAACGGCATCCCGCTGGACGCGGTATATTTGGATATCGACTATATGGATCATTATAAGGATTTTACCGTAGACCAGGAAAAATTCCCGGACTTTGCCGGATTCGTAGGCAGCATGAAGGCGCGTGGCGTACGCTTAGTGCCGATTATTGACGCCGGCGTAAAAATAGAAAAAGGATACCCGGTCTATGAAGAAGGCGTCGCGAACAACTATTTTTGCAAAGACGAAGACGGGACAGATTTTGTCGGCGCTGTCTGGCCGGGGAAATCGCATTTCCCGGACGTTTTAAATACAGCCGCTAGGGAATGGTTCGGCGGCAAGTACCAATGGCTGATGGACCAGGGCATCGAGGGTTTTTGGAACGACATGAACGAGCCGGCGCTGTTTTATTCGGAAAAGAGGCTTAAGCAGACGATGGACGAGGTGCTGGCCATGAAAGATCAAAACCTGGACATCCATTCGTACTGGCAGCTCATTGAAAAGATCGACGGGCTATGCAACCACCCGCAGGATTATAAGAGCTTTTACCATAATAAGGACGGGGAAAGAATCTGCCATGACGATGTGCACAACCTGTATGGGTTTTATATGACAAAGGCTGCAGCGGACGCGTTTTGTAAAATTGCGCCGCATAAAAGGACGCTGTTGTTTTCACGTTCCTCATATATTGGCATGCACCGCTATGGCGGTATCTGGACGGGCGACAATGCCTCATGGTGGAGCCATCTGCTGCTGAGCATCCAGCAGATGCCGTCGTTAAATATGTGCGGTATTTTGTATACCGGTTCGGACATCGGGGGCTTTGGCAACGACACTACACAGGATTTGTTGCTGCGCTGGCTGGAATTTGGCATTTTTACGCCATTGATGCGCAACCATGCAGCCGCTGACACGCGGGAACAAGAGGCCTACCATTTTGACCGCATCGAAGACTTCCGAAATATTATCCGTATCCGTTACGGGCTGCTGCCGTATCTTTACAGTGAATTTATGAAAGCCGTGTTGAATGACGAGATGTATTTCCGGCCGCTGGCATTTGATTTTCCGGATGATGCGCATGCGGCAAAAGTTGAAGACCAGCTGATGGTAGGAGAAAGCATTATGATCGCGCCGGTATATACGCAAAATGCGACTGGGCGTTATGTCTATTTACCGCAGGATATGCTGATGGTGTGTATGAAGTCGCTCGAAGGCCGGCAGTGCCAGGTCATGGAAAAGGGGCATCATTATGTGGATATCGCGCTCAATGAAGTCGTATTTTTTGTGCGCAAAGGGCATATGCTGCCGCTTGCCGTTTTAGACAGCGGCTTGACGTCCACGGCGGATATGGAAGACTGCGAATACGAATGGATTGGGTATACGGATAATGCCGCAGAATATATTTTGTATGACGACGACGGCATGACGACCGACTATACGCCGCGAAGCGAATGGAAAAAAACGGTACGGACAAAGGAAGAGCTGGCGTGGGGATAGGCGGAAAAATGAAAACAGTCATTATGGCCGGCGGCAGGGGCACAAGGATTCAGTCCCTTGCGCCGGAAGTACCAAAACCGATGATCCCGATAGACGGAAAACCAGTGCTGGAACATGAGATAATATGCTTAAGGGAACAGGGGTTTACCGACCTGATCCTTACGGTTTCCCATATGGGGGATAAGATTATGGACTACTTCGGGGACGGCAGCGGCGTCAGCCCGTCCACGGGGGAGCCGTTTGGCGTGCATATCCGTTATTATATAGAAGGGCAGCCGCTTGGCAACGCCGGGGCGTTGTATAAATTGTATGCGTCCGGCATACTTGGAAAAAAGGAAGACTTTCTGCTGCTAAACGCGGACGCGGTATTTGACGTAGACTTTCGCCGTTTTGTGCAGTTCCACAAAGACAGCCATGCGCTGGCGACGCTATTTACCCATCCGAATGCGCACCCTTATGACAGCGGGCTGGTCATTGCGGATGAAAAACACCGGGTGACTGCTTGGCTGGCGAAAGAAGACGCGCGCCCGGCATACTACAAAAACAGGGTAAACGCGGGGCTGCACGTATTAAATACCACGGCGCTGGACGTTGCGGGCATTGTCGCGGGCGCCGTAGGGGCGCCGGATGAGCAAGGCAACCAAGTAAAAATAGATTTGGACAGGCAGGTTTTGAAGCCGTTGGCCGGCAGCGGGAAGATGTACTGCTACGATTCGCCGGAATACGTAAAAGATATGGGGACGCCGCAGCGCTATGCCGCGGTATGCCGCGATTACGCCTCGGGGCTTGCCGCCGCGAAAAACCTTAGGAACAAGCAGCGCGCCGTTTTTTTAGACCGCGACGGGACCATCAACCGCTACCGTGGATTTTTGCGGGATATCCGGGAGTTTGAACTGCTGGAACAAGCGGCGGACGCCATAAGGGAATTAAATAACGCCGGCTATTTATGCATCGTTGTTACGAACCAGCCGGTCGTCGCGCGCGGGGAGATAACAGAAGAAGGGCTGCGGGAAATCCATAATAAAATGGAAACGCTGCTTGGGCAGGAAGGCGCGTATGTCGACGCCATCTATTACTGCCCGCACCATCCGCACAAAGGGTTCGAGGGCGAGGTGGCGGAATTAAAAATCAATTGCGACTGCCGCAAACCAAAGCCTGGCATGCTGTTGCAGGCGGCGCGGGATTACCATATCTGCCTGGAAGAAAGCTGGATGGTCGGGGACAGCGCGCGGGATATCCAGGCTGGGATAGCTGCTGGGTGCCGCACTGTATGGATAGCGGGCGGGGAGGATGCAGGCAACAGTCATGATATGCAGCCCGGGTGCGAAAATGTGTGGATAGCGGGAAATGAAGATGGAAACGCGGTAAAAAAGGGCACACACAACTATGGGCAAGACGTTACCGCTAGTTCACTGTATGCAGCAGTCCGGTATATTTTGTCTTAGCTTGTATATACAGCCGGATGGCACAGGGGCCTTTCTGCAGCTGTGGTTTTAAGAAAAGGGACCTTTGTTTTTCTTAAAGCGCAACAAGTGCAGAAAGGCGCTAGTAGCGCCATCTGCCATTCGCCTTTGGGAAATATTTCAGATTTACAAGGCCCTATTTATTTTGCTTCAAATAATCCCGGTATTCTTTCGGGGTTTTCCCAATATATTTTTTAAATGTCCTTATAAAATAATTGACGTCCGGGATACCGCAGTACTGCGCGATCACTTGGATTTGCATGTTCGTTGTGCTTAGCAGTAGGATGCCCTGGCGGACCCGTTTGCGGTTGACGAATTCCGTTAGTGTAGTCCCGGTTTCTTTTTTAAATAGCGAGGAGAGGTAGCTTGCATTCACATTCAGCAGTTTGGCAAGGCTG
>CASUON010000289.1 GCA_949457475.1 uncultured Lachnospiraceae bacterium | reverse complement strand
GACGCCAACGCTGCGCCCCCTGTCTTCCTCCCTCTGCAGCAGCCGGCTGGCTACGGCAGTTTCCAAATGCCGCGAGGCATAGCGGGTGATCCTGACAATGCCTTCTTCGGCCTGTACCGCAATGGCAGGCTGCGACTTCATCCGCTGCCCCATGCGCGCCGCAAACGCGTTTGCAAAACGGACGATCGCACGCCTGCTGCGGTAGTTTTCCAAAAGCTGGTACGTCGCCGCCTGGCCATGCTGCGCAAATGCGCGGAAATACTTTGCGTTGGAGCCGCGGAACGCGTAAATATTCTGGTCGTCGTCCCCTACCGCAATGACGCGCATGCCCTCGTTTTTTTCCATCATCGCGCGGACCAGGGCGTCCGCCTCCGCATCCATATCCTGCGCTTCATCGATAACGACAACCGTCTTCGTAATCTTCCCTGCCTGCACGTCGCCGTTTCGGATCCATTCCGCCGCCTGCGCGACGATATGCTGCGCGCCTTCCAGCCGCCCGACCCTTCCTAGCAGGTCAAAACAATACGAATGGAACGTCTTGATCTCTACACGCGCGGCGGAACTGCCAATCAGGCCGATCAGCCGTTTTTTAAACTCCGTAGCCGACGCCCTGGAAAACGTAATCATCAACAGCTGCTCATGCTTGACGTCTTCGAGCATTAACAGCGACGCCAGCTTATGTACGAGCAGTTTTGTCTTGCCGCTGCCCGGCCCCGCCGCTACTACAATATACTGCGCGCGGCCGTCCTCGACCACATCGCGCTGCGCCTGCGACAGGCTGCCAATCAACTCCTGGTATTTGGCCGGCGTAATATTGCGCTCCATTTGCGCAAGGCGCTCCCGGTTAAAATATGCCCGCAGAAATTTCCGGTAATCCATCTGGAAATAATCATTGACAAACTGCCGCGCCTTTTTGCCGTCGCTTGCCATCTGGCGCGCATATTCCCCGACAATGTGTATCTGCTGCGCTTTTTGCCGGTAAAACTCCTGAAGCTGCCGGTAGTCTTCGACCTTATAGAGGATTCGATTGTTCCTTTCCAGCCGCCAAAGCTCCAGGCTGTTATACAGTACGAAAAAACCGTCTTCTAGGCGCATCGCGTCTATTTTGGATATATACAGCAGGGCGTCTTCTACTTCTTTGCCCGTAACGGCCCTGCCGGCTGCGGCTTCATAGCCTTCTTTTAATTCCAGGACGGAAAATAAGACCGGGACTTCCTCGTCCCCATCCGGTTTGTGTGGGCCGCACGCCCCGTTACTAAGGTTATGCTCATACAGGTAGTCGGCAATAAATAGGGCGATGTCCCCACGGCGCCTTCCTTTCTCACGCAGCTTTGCGGGCGGGGTTTCAAAAGAAAACCCCATACAGTCGTGTACATTCCCCTGCGAAAGTTCCGGACGCCTGTGAATGTCATTTTTTACGCTCCAAAAATATAAAATTGTTTTAAACGCCCGGACGGAAGATCCGTCGATTTCTGCCTCCTGCGCCCTTTCATTTGCCTCTTTTAAATTGACGCAGACGCCGCCGGACACCCCCGCCTTGCCGCCCATGCACTCCCGTACCAGATAGGACAGCAAAAAGGCCTCCAGCGATATATATTTCTTTATCACATTCCCGGTCTTGTTGCGTTCCCTGCTGTTTTTGCCCGCACGCTTCATATAGGCCGTCAAATCTTTGGTATCCGCCAGGATGCCCTCCTGCTTTAAAGCGCTTACCACATCGACCACATCGGCCCGCGGGATGCCAAGCATGTCGGAAATATAGTCG
Source organism: uncultured Lachnospiraceae bacterium (assembly GCA_949457475.1). Classification (GTDB taxonomy): domain Bacteria; phylum Bacillota; class Clostridia; order Lachnospirales; family Lachnospiraceae; genus Eubacterium_J. The sequence continues at coordinate 2,384 of CASUON010000289.1, read as the reverse complement.
ATCCTAGATTCCGCCTCTTCCATGCCGGCTTTCGCGATACTGCGCTTAGAAATCAGCATTTGCAAAATCCGCTTCGCATACGCTTTGACGCGCTCATCCATACAGCCGCAACGGTCGATCCGTGCGGACGCCTCGATCATATTGGGCACTAAAATGCTGTTTGCATAGACGTGTGGCACGTTCTTTTCCCGGCGTAAATACCCGGCGTTTTCCAGCGCCTGCACCGCGGCTTTGACGCGGGTTTCCATATCGTCCGCCAGCTCATCCCACCCGGCCTGCCTTGCCAGCTCCAACGGCGAACGCCGCAGCACGCGCCGTTTCCCCGTCAGGTCTTTGATCCCTTTCCATACCTGCTGGATTTCGCTGATGCTCAGCTTCGTCTGGTTTAACAGCATGAAATGCTTATCCAGATCGCCCTCGGCAAACAGGACGACGCAGTCTGCCGTAACCGACGCGTCCCGCCCGGCCCGGCCTGCTTCCTGCACATAATTTTCCAGTGAATCTGAAATATCATAATGGACGACCAGCTGTACGTTCGGCTTGTCCACCCCCATGCCAAATGCGGAAGTCGCTACCATCACCTGTATTTCATCCCGTAGAAAGGCTTCCTGGCTGGCGCGTTTTTCTGCAGCGTCCATTTTTCCATAAAACGGCTTTGCTAAAAATCCGTCGTCACACAGCTTTGCAGCCAGCTGCCGGCAGCGTTTTGTCCGGGATACATAGACGATGCAAGGGCATTCCTTTTCTTCCAGGATGCTCCTTAACTGCGCGTATTTCCCCTCGTCTCCCTCTTGGCGTATCACACGGTAGCGCAAGTTTTTCCGTTCGGAGGACGCTTCAAAGACGCGCAGGCGCACGCCTAGCTTTTTTTGAAAATATTCCTGGATATCGCTGACTACGTTTTGTTTTGCGGTCGCCGTAAAGCAGGACACCGGTATGTTTCGTCCCTTTTTTTCCTGCAACGCGCGGATAAATTCGCCAATATAGAGATAATCCACACGGAAATCCTGCCCCCATGCGGAAAAGCAGTGCGCCTCGTCAATGACAAACCGCGCGACGCTCCTGGCAAGCAGTATCCGTTCTATCGTCCTGGAACGCAGCATTTCCGGCGAAATATACAATATCGAAGCCTGCCCGTTTTCCGCCCGTTCCAACGCCTCCGCCCGTTCCAGCGGGCTTAAAAGCCCGTTTACCATAACCGCGTCCGCGACCCCTTTTCTCTCCAGGTTGTCTACCTGGTCTTTCATCAATGACTGCAGCGGGGACAAAACGACCGTAAGCTCCCCCGCCGCCTCGCCCGCAAGAAGCGCCGGAACCTGGAATGCCAGCGACTTCCCGCCGCCGGTTGGAAATACCGCCAGCAACGATTCCTGGCGCAGCGCCGCTTCTACCGCCTCTTCCTGCAGCGCTTTGCCGTCATACGTGCGAAACGCTTCATATCCAAATACGGATTTTAAGTACCCGCGGGCATCCAGTTTCCGATCGCAGTATGCGCACCCGTCTTTGCAGGGGCGGCTGCGCAGCTGCGCCATCACCTCTTCCACATAGGGGAACCGGATATGCACCCAGTGCGGGACCACCGAATACCGGTCGCCAGCTTCAACTAGCGCCAGGCAATACGCAAGCGCAACCGCATGCTCCGCAGCCAGACGTTCCAAGTCTGCGTGCGCGCAAATCCGCCCTGCAAAATACGCGCCTGCCCGCGCGCAGGCGCTCCCTTCCCAGAAATCCCCCATATAGGCAAAATAGCCTGCAAATTCCTTTTTTTCATGGAGCAGCAGGTAAAACAGCTCCCGCAACGCATCCGGCAGCAGCACGTACGCATTCCAGATATCGCAAAACAGCTCCATCGCCTTTAACGCGTCATTTAACGGGTTGTTCAGCTCCCCAGCCTGGAGCTTGTCATCTTTGACAAGCGCGTGGTAAGGGCGGCGCGGAAAAAGCAGCGGGGACAGATACAGTGTGTCGATTGGCGCCGCGGACAGTTCCCTAGGCAGATACCGCAGGTCATGCTCCAAAATATTATGCCCACATACATAATCGAACCCGTGGACAAATGAAAAAAAGGCGTCCGCCGACTTTGTATGAATCTTTCGACCGTCAAAGGCAACGGCGCCATAATCCAGCACTTTGCCTGTCTGCGCACATACTTCGGTATCTATAAATACGATCTGCCCTTTTGGCATACGGGCTGTTTCCGCACGGCCCCCCGGCTCTTTTGTATCCATATTTCAGGCGTCCTTTCGCAAAATCTGATTCTTTCCTAATTCATATATACAGTATTCCAGCTGATTTCCATATCACTTTAGACACTTACTAGAAATTTTAACGACGCAGTGGTGCAAAGCAGGCAGTTCCTTACTCTGGTTTCTGTCCGGATGGAG
>CASUON010000288.1 GCA_949457475.1 uncultured Lachnospiraceae bacterium | reverse complement strand
GTCCGGGATACAAAATATAGTATATTCTGCATATCCCCACCCCGTAAAAAGTAACGGTTTTTAGAACTTTCCATGTATACGCCCTTTCGCGCACTTGACTTTTAAAAACTTGACTTTTAAAATAAAGTACGCTATCTTATTGATAAAACATGTGTATCGACAGTATTAATGTTTCAGCGTCAATGAAACTAGGAAGGAGGGGCGCAAGCCATGCACAACCAATCATCGCACAGGCAGTCAGCACCAAATCAGACGCCGCACAAGCAACCAGCACTAAATCAGACACCGCACAAGCAACCAGCACCAAATCAGACGCCGCAAAACCAACCAGAGCAAAACCAACCAGAGCAAAACCATTCGTCACAAAACGAGCTAACGCAAAACCAGCCCGTGCAGAATCCAAACGTATGCCAAGCGGTCAAGCAGCAGCGAAAGGATTCGGTATCGCCTATGAGCAATGAAGGGAGGAACCTGTACGTGCTCAGCCATCTGACCGACGCGCTGCTGGCGCTATTGGAAGAAAAACAGATGGAGGATATTTCCATTCGTGAACTGTGTGACAGCGCCGGCGTTGGACGGGCTTCTTTTTACCGCAATTTCAACAGCAAAGAAGATATCTTACGGGCGCATATTGGCCGTTTGTTTGGCCAGTGGAAAGCCAGCCTGGAGGAAACTGGCAACCTCCCGCTGCATACGGTAGTCGGCATGCTGTTTGCATATTTCGAGCAGCACCGGGCGTTTTTCCAGCTGTTAAATGAACGTCGCCTGATATATCTGCTAAAGGACGTCCTGCTTGATATTTTTGAGCTAAAACCGGAACTGCCAAAGTTAGAAGCCTATAGCAAGGCGTACGTGGCCTATGTGTTTTATGGATGGATTGAAGTGTGGTTCCAAAGGGGAATGCAAGAATCCGCAGAGGAAATGAAACAGATGTTCCAAGACCAAGGGCTGTAGCCGGCCGCTGACCACCTGTATGCCAGAAACTGCCGCCTGTTGAAAATCTATTGAAAGAACAGGCGGTTTTCCCTATAATGGCATCACAGGAAGGAGGATGAGGCCAAATGCAGGTGGAACTAAAAATTGACAGTTCCTGTACGGAGCCGAAAATCATAATTGTAGCGGCGTCCATGACAGAAGAAGTCAGCAGCCTGGTGCAAAAACTTTCCGGAAATAATCCAAAGGTCATTTCCGGCAGCAGGAACGGGAAAATTGAAGTCCTGGCGCAAAATGACCTGCTTAGGATATATGCCGGCAACGGCAAGGTATTCGCCGCTACAGAAAATGGGGAATACCAATTGCGGCTTAGGCTCTACGAGGCGGAGGAACGGCTGGACCCATCCCAGTTTGTGCGCATATCCAATTCAGAAATCATTAACCTGAAAAAAGTGAACTATTTTGACCTGGGCTTTACCGGGACGATCTATGTGGAGCTGGCTAATGGCGCGACGACTTATGTATCCCGGCGGTACGTATCCAAAATCAAAAAAATATTAGGAATGTGAGGGGTGTCAGATGAAAAAGGAGATTTTATTGCGCAGCATTACAGGCTTTCCGATTGGGCTGGCAATCGGGTATACGATAACGATTGTGATATCCTTGATCTGGGCAAATGGCTACTATTCCCCATGCGTGCCGGAATTGGTTGCCCTGGCGGGAAACGAGATCAACGCGGTTTTACTGCAGGCGCTGCTTTGCGGCCTTTTGGGCATGGGATTTGCCGCAAGCTCTATCATATGGGAAATCGAGGGCTGGGGGATCGCCAGGCAGACCGGCGTTTATTTTTTGGCCGTATCCGCTATGATGATGCCGGTCGCCTACGCCGCGCATTGGATGGAGCATAGCCTAAAAGGGGTGCTGCAGTTTTTTGGAATTTTCGTTTTCTTTTTTGCGGCTGGATGGGCCGTGCAATATATCCGGGCAAAATGCAACGTCCGAAAGATGAACGAGGCCTTGTACAGGCGTCGGGGAAACGGGAACGGGTAATATAATCAAGCAATTGCCAGCATATATCGATAGGGATATTTGTCTATATTTTAAGCAGCAGAAATGGAATGTTAGGGATTATTTAAGATTAAGAAACGATAAGAAATAAATAGAAAAGAAGAAATGAATGGAGACGAGCAAATGGATATCAGAAGAGCGCAGGATACAGATATGGAAAGCATCAACCGGCTGTTGAGGCAAGTATTAATGGTACACCACAAAGGCCGCCCAGACCTGTTTCAGGGGAAGGACAAAAAAAAATATACCGACGAACAGTTAAGGGAAATTATCTACGATGACAGCCGGCCGGTTTTCGTGGCCACAGACGACCAGGGGCGCGTTGTTGGCTATGCGTTTTGCATATTTCAACAGCATATAAATGATAATATCCTGACCGATATCAAGACGTTATATATTGACGACCTATGCGTGGACGAAGCAATACGGGGGCAGCGGATCGGCCGGCATATTTATGATGCGGTTGTCGCGTATGCGAAAGAGTGCGGCTGCTACAATGTAACGCTAAACGTCTGGTCATGCAACGAAGCGGCGATGAAATTTTATAAGTCATGCGGGCTGAAACCGCAGAAGGTTGGAATGGAAGTTATTTTATAGCGGCGTGCAAAGTGTTTGGAACGGTCAAAGGTTTTATGTTGATTATTTTTTCTATTTGTTATCTGTTTATTCTAACGATGGCGTGGTTATGCGATATAATAAGACTACAGGAAAAATAATTAAATACATATACCAAAAGGAGGCCACTATGACGAATATGATGTTATTGGGGGAAAACCAGGCTTGGCTGGAAGAAGTGTACGGCAAGCTGTTGGTTAAAATGAAAGAGGAATGTGCCCGGGTAGGCACTAATATTCCTTATACGACCGGCGAGGATGGGATGTATCATGATATTACCGAGACGCGCTGGGGCAAAACGCCAGATGGCAAGCCATACATGGGCAACTGGACAAACGGCTTTTGGCCGGGCATATTGTGGCAGATGTACCATGTTACCGGAGACGAGGCATATAAAAATGCTGCCGTAGGCGTGGAAGAGCGGCTGGAAGAAGTACTTAACGACCCAGAATCGGTGGGGCATGACCTCGGTTTTATGTTCCTGCAATCTTCGGTTGCAAATTACCGTAAAACCAAAGACCCACAGGCACGCCGCCGTGGGCTGCTGGCTGCAAGCGAGCTGGCTGCTCGCTACAACCTGGACGGTAAATTCATCCGGGCATGGCCAAACACGATGGGGGCCATAGCGAAACATTTTGGCGGTGATGACATCCGGGGATGGATGATTATCGACTGTATGATGAACCTGCCGTTGCTTTACTGGGCTTCGCAAGAGCTGGACGACCCGCGTTTTGCCAAAATTGCGATCAATCACGCCAAGACAGCCCAGCAGTACATTGTACGGCCTGACGGCAGCTGCAACCATATTGTGGCTTTTGACGCAGATACGGGGGCGTACCGTACTAATCCTGGCGGACAGGGATACAAACAGGGTTCTTCTTGGAGCCGGGGCCAATCCTGGGCTGTATACGGCTTTGCGCTGTCCTACCGCCATACAAAAGAGCCGTCCTTCCTAGACACGGCTAAGCAGTGTGCCCATTATTGTATTGCAAATATGGCGGTCAGCGACTGGCTGCCCCTGGTGGACTACCGCCAGCCTGCGGAACCGGTGAAATATGATTCTACCGCGGCCACCATTACTGCCTGCGGCCTTTTAGAGATTGCAAGCCATGTTGAAGAGGAAGAAGCGCGGTTTTATACAGAAGCGGCATGCCGTATCCTAAGGGCCTGTGACAAGAAATTTGCAAACTGGGACCCACAGAAAGATTCGATCCTCACCGGCGGCACCTATTTCTACCACGACCCGGACGGAAGCAATACCGAGGTACCTATTATCTACGCGGACTATTACTTTATCGAAGCTATTTTGCGGCTCAAAGGGGAGGCGTTGTTTGAGTGGTAATGTAGGGATCTAGGGATCGCCTAGGAACGGGGACTGTTTTTGGATTTCCAGCCTACCAGCTGTTTGTAAGCCTTAATTTATCGCCCTTGCCAAGCAGCAAGAGCTTGGCAAGGGTGTAAAGAGTAACGTTCAGGTTACTTTTCGTGGGGGGATATCCCTTAAAAATGAGAAATAATAGGTTGTTATCCGGCCGTTAAATTC
>CASUON010000287.1 GCA_949457475.1 uncultured Lachnospiraceae bacterium | reverse complement strand
TGGATACTTTTACGCAGGATGCTTAGAATTTCTTACATCCCAAAGCTGGAACATCCGGGAGGGCTTGCGGCCTGGTTCCAGCGTCCGGGTAGCACAAAACTTAAAGACTGCTCCAGAACTTAACTAAAATAACTATTGGAATGCAAAAACCAAACAATACGGCCTTCCGCTCCTTGCCGGAAATAAGCCCTCATGTTATAATGGGTAGGCAAAGCGATTGCCAGACATCCAGTTTATTTTATTAAATTTTTAATTTTTTTGACGTTTCAATTTTTAAAACTTTTCAATTTCGTTTAGTGAGGTTTTGCCTGTGATCCTTCTTCGTTTAGACGACCAGATTATCAAAAGCCTGAGCCGTCCGGAACTTGCTATTTTAAAATACGCTTACGACAATACAGAATCCTTGCTGGAAATGAGCATCCAGCAGTTTTCAGCCCAGGTCGCCTATTCCCCGGCAACGGTTTTGCGGTTTTGTAAAAAATTGGGGTATTCCGGATATGCGGAATTCAAATACGCACTGCGTGCGGAACTGCGGGAGCGTGGGAAACAGAATGCTTCGAAAATTTCTTCAGACAGCGGACAGGCCTTCCATGCGGGCGTGTCCATTGATACGATGTGCTCCAATCTGGAGGCGACGGCAAAGCTGGTGCGTGAAGAGCAGTTAAACCAGGTGTTTCGATATTTTGACAGCGGATGCCCGATCTTTTTATGGTCTCCGGGCGGGCTGACTTCCGTGGCAGCCGAATATTTTGAAAAACTGCTGCTTTCCATTGGGCGGCAGGAAGTATATTTTATCGAATCGGTTCGGATGTTCCAGCACATTTTAAGCGGATGTTCGCGGGAATCCCTTCTAGTCTTAATTAGCACTTCCGGGAAATACCCGCCGACCATCCGGCTTGGGAAAATCGCGCAGGCCAACGGCATACCGATCCTGTCCGTAACGCCTTATACAAGCAATGAGATCGCCGCGCTCTCGGATACCAATTTCCGTTTTTTCACAGACCAGCGGGAAAACCTGGGCGCTGAGTTTACCTCCCGCCTGCCGATTTTTTTCATTATCAATACGATCATCCAATGTTATTTGCGCTATAAATCGGAACCAGCTGCAGAAAACTTCTAAACAACCTCAAGCCGGAAAGGAGGAATCCATGCTGCCTCTGTTCGCACATGCCCATAAGCTAAAACTGACCGAAACAGAAAAAAATATCCTCGCGTGGCTGGAAGAACATGAAACGGCCGCGCTGCATATGAACCTGAGCGACTTATGCGCCGTACTCTATACATCGAACGCGACGATTGTCCGTTTTTGCCAAAAGCTTGGGCTAAGCGGCTATCATGATTTTAAATACCAGCTGCGCAGTGAATTGCGCCAACGACGGGAAACCGCATTTTATCCCGACGAATATATCAGCCAGGCAGTCGCGCAGCTGCAAGACACTGTTACTGACCTAGACCTGCGCCAACTGGAAGAGATCGCCGGGCTTTTAACCAGCGGCCGCCCGCTCTACATTTACGGCACCAACCTAAGCGCGCTCCCTGCGCGCTATCTGCAAATTGTGCTCCATTCACTAGATTATCCGTCTATCCTAATCGAATGGGAACCGCTGCTACACGGCCTAGTCAGAAATATACGCGGCGACGCCATCCTGCTGGCGATAACGGCAAGCGGCTGCGGGGAACGTTACTTTGAAACTTTCCGTATGGCAAAAGAACGAAATTTGACCACAATCCTGCTGACGAGTGAGCGCAGCTCGCCGCTCATCCCATACAGCTCGATTGTGGTCTGTACAAACGACCAGAAGGAAGAATTCCAACAGATCGACGTCAATCCCCGTATCGGTTTTTTTATTGTAATCCAAATCTTAATCGAACTGATCGCGCCGCCGGCCGGATAACCGGATAAACACCCCAGGTCCTCCATGAATGCTTCTGACGCTCAGGACGCGCCGCTAGCCGGACAACCGGATCTATGTCCCTCAGATTTCTCCATGAATGCTTCTGACGCTCAGGACGCGCAAACTGAATGATCCGATAAATATCCGCTACAGCTTCGCCACCGTCGTCTCGCCAGCTTTTGCCGGAATGCCAGTACTGTATTCTGCACCGCCCTCTTCTACGCCTACCAAAATTAGCATCACGTCCGAGCAGAGCCCTTTGGATTCTACAAATTCCCGGTCAAAGCGAAGGAGCGGCTCCCCGGTCTTCATTGCGCTGCCCTGCTGTTTGAGCAGCTCGAAGCCTTCGCCTTTTAAATTGACGGTATCCACGCCAACATGGATCAGCAGTTCCTGCCCGGTACTGCTTTCCAGCCCGATCGCGTGCTTGTTGTCATCCGAGCAGAGGGAAACCGTACCGTCGCACGGCGCAACGATTACATTTTCAGTCGGCCTGATTACAACTCCGCCGCCCATCATGCAAGACGCAAACGTTTCGTCTTTTGCTTCGCTCATGGCAAATACTCTGCCGCTGACCGGCGCTTTGAGTTCCAGATGCTGGGCGGAAACGTTTTTGCCCGCCTGTTGCTCTGCCCCGCTATTATCTGCGGTAGCCGGCTGCTTCGCCGCAAACGCTTCTGCCGCTGCCTTTCCGGCTTTGAGGCATTCACGGACATTGGCTGCGATGCCTTCTACTTTCGGGCCGTAAACGACCTGGATATGCTTTTCGCTTGGACGGATAAAACCAGACGAACCTGTTTTTTTCAGGATATCCTCCCTTACCTTCGCAGGGTCGACCAGGTCGACACGCAGGCGCGTCAGGCAGTTGTTGACTTCTACAATATTGTCAAAGCCGCCCAATCCTTCAATAATACGGTAAGATTTCGCTTTTTGCTGGTCGTCTAGGCTAAGGCCCGCGCCAGCTTCATCCTCATCTTCCTCTTCTGCGACTTCAATCGAAATATTTTTTGCAGTCAAATATTTTTTAAATACGATGTAATAAATGATTGCAAAAGGAATTCCTACGATAACAACCCAATACCAGTGCGAACCAGGCTGGAACACGCCCCAGATAAAGTAGTCGATAAGCCCGCCACCGGTATTTCCAATAATTACATTTAACGCCGCCATCAGCGCAAAAGAAACGCCGCCCATAAAAGCGTGGAATAAAAACAGCTGCGGAGCAATAAACATAAAAGAAAATTCCAGCGGCTCAGTAATGCCGGAAACGACACTGGCCGCAACGCCCGCGATCATAAGCGCTTTTACTTTCGTCTTTTTTTCCTCCGGCGAAGTCTGGTAAATTGCGAGCGCTGCCGCCGGCAGGCCAAACATCATCATTGGCATTTTACCCTGCCCAAGGAAAATCGTAAACGGCGCTAAGTCGGACAGCGGTACTTTATCTACAAACTGCAAGAAAATGTTCAAGCAGCCTTCCACACCTTCGTACACGCCGCCAATCGCAGTCGTACGAAAGATACCGTTCAGTACGTGGTGCAGCCCGGTCGGGATAAGCAGACGTTCCAAAAACCCATAGCCGAACACCCCGAAAATACCAGATGCGGAAATAGCCCCGCCCAGGCTGTTAATAGCCATGGAAACAGGCGACCAGATAAACGGCGCCGCAAGCCCGGCAACTGTAGAAGCCAGCATTACAGCCAGCGCGACAAACCGTTTCCCTCCATAAAATGACACGGCAACCGGAAACGTGATTTTGTGGTACTTATCATGCAGCTTCGCTGCGATAAGGCCGATCATAATTCCAGCAACCGCGCCCATATCAAGCGTTTCCACGCCAAGTATATTCGAAATCTTTAACGCGCTAAAATCTATAAACCCGCTGTTAATCATTACCGAAGATGCCACCAGGAATGTATAGTAGCCAATAAACCCTGCAAACGCCGCGATCTCTTTTTCTTCTTTTACCATGCCAAAAGCAATGGAGATCGCAAACAATACCGGAATCAACGTAAATACAACGCCTGAGACTTTATTGATGGTAAATATGATGAAATACAGGTACGTCTGGGACAGAAGCGGGACAGCCTCTTGTACCTGCGTCTTCATCAGTGCCGAGGACAGCCCGAGGAAGATGCCGCATGCCGCTAAAGCGGCAATTGGCATTAACAGGCTGCGGCCAAGGGCGGAGAAGAAATCCATAATCTTATTCTTTTTCATCACTTACACCTCCCTGCAGGCCCCGATTAGTGAAGTTCCGGCCACATACCCTTATTTACTTCCAAAAGGGGCCTGCAGGG
>CASUON010000286.1 GCA_949457475.1 uncultured Lachnospiraceae bacterium | reverse complement strand
TCCGCGAAATGGGGAGTGCAGATTGCGGGAATGATTTTTCAAACACGCTCTAGCGTTATCTGCAGGCTTATGCAGCAAGATCCGATCATAAATTTTCATTCAGCGTTTTAACATAATTTGTCATAAATCTCTTCATAATCCCTAGCTGACTGATCCCACGAGAAATCCTGCTCCATCCCACGCCTTGCGATCTGTTCCCAGTCCTGCTTGTGGTTATAATAAATATCCATTGCATAATATAACGTAGACAGCATTTCCCTGGCATTATAGTTACAGAAACTAAAGCCTGTACCAGTCTGCTCATAGCGGTTATACGGCTCTACCGTATCTTTCAAACCACCCGTCTCGCGCACAATCGGGACTGTCCCATAACGCATGCTGATCAGCTGGCTAAGCCCGCACGGTTCAAACAGCGAAGGCATTAAAAAGGCGTCGCTGGCCGCGTAAATTTTGTGGGCAAGTTCTTCTGAATAAAAAATATTTGCCGACAATTTATCCGCGTATTTCCACGCATAATGGCGGAACATATTTTCAAACTCCGCCTGCCCAGTGCCAAGCACCACAATCTGTATACGCGCCTGCGACAGCAACTCGTCCATAATGAAGTCCATCAAGTCAAAGCCCTTTTGATTTGTCAAACGCGATACCATCCCAATCAGCATCGTCCCTTCGTCTTCTGGCAATTCCAGTTCCTTTTGAAGCTGCGTTTTGTTCTTCATCTTTCCTTCATTCATATTTTTCGGGCCATAAGAATAAGCAAGGTACTCATCCGTCTTTGGATTAAATATGTCACCGTCCAGCCCGTTTACAATGCCGTATAGATCCGCGCGCCTGGCATGCATCAAACCGTCCAGCCCTTCGCCGCCGTCTGGAGTCGTAATTTCATACGCATAGGTCTTGCTGACCGTAGTCACAATATCGGAATACACAACCCCTCCTTTCAGATAATTCGCTTCTCCGTACGCTTCCAGTTTATCTGAAGTAAATAATGATTCCGGCAGCCCGGTAATATCTTTTACAACCTGCATGATCCAGCGCCCCTGGAACTGCAAGTTATGGATTGTAAAGACCGTCCGGATGCCCTGGTAAAATTCATCTTTCTGGTATTCGTTTTTCAAAAATACAGGTATCAGCCCTGTCTGCCAATCGTGGCAGTGCATGATATCCGGGCAGAAGCCAATGACCGGAAGCGCTTCCAGCACTGCTTTTGAGAAATAGGCAAACTTTTCTACGTCCTCATAAATGTTATTATACGGCTTCGGCCCTGCAAAATAATATTCGTTATCGATAAAATAGTATGTGATCCCTTCCACTTTCGTCTCTAGTACCCCTACATACTGGCTCCTCCAGCTAAGTTTGACATACAGCCGTGAATGAAACCGCAACTGCTCTTTGAGCTTTTCATCCATACATGCATATTTTGGTAAAATAATCCGCACATCATACTTTTTCTTGTCAAAATAGCGAGGTAAAGAACCAGCTACATCCGCAAGCCCTCCCGTTTTGATAAAAGGCACTGCTTCAGATGTTACAAATAATACTTTTTTCATTAAAATTCCTCCGCAATGTATAATATCGGCACCTTCTGCCTTTAGACATTATACTCTATTTTGCGCGGTATTCCAACCTAATTTTGTCTGCGATCAACGCAATAAATTCCGAATTTGTCGGTTTTCCTTTCCCATTATTGATCGTATAACCAAACAGCTCATCAATCGTATCCATCTTCCCCCTCGACCACGCGACTTCAATTGCATGGCGGATTGCCCGTTCTACCCTGCTTGGCGTAGTCTGAAACTGTTTTGCTATCGTAGGGTACAAAATTTTGGTAATCGAATTTAACATTTCAATGTCGTTGACAGACATCATAATCGCTTCACGCAAATACTGATATCCTTTAATGTGCGCCGGCACACCAATTTCATGAATGATATTCGTAACATCCGTTTCCAGATCCCGTTCCGTTGGTTCCTGATATTTTTCATATGCATTGACTTTCCTTGGTTCATTTGTTTTGTTCATATTGCGATCACGGATGAGTTTTATCTGCTTTACTACCATATCATTGTCAAAAGGCTTCATGATATAATAATCTACTCCCAAATTAAATGCATCTTCAGTGATTTTCTCCTGGCCAATGGCACTAATGATGATAAATGCTGGATGCTTTTTCAAAGAGCGGTCGTTATTGATCTTTGTCAAAACACCGAGCCCGTCGAGTTTTGGCATCACAATATCCAAAAGAACGATATCCGGCTCTTTTTCCCTAATCATTTCACACGCTTCTACTCCATCCTTCGCAGTACCTACCACGTTCAACTCCCGGTCACTTTTAACAATGTCTCCCAAAAGCTGTACCATTTTTTCATTATCATCTGCAATCGCCACATTTAACTGAGCCATGACTCTAACCTCCTGTCATTATCGATAGAAAATCTTCAAAACCAACAAAATAACGTGAAAAAGACAAATTTTTCCCGTTCTTCTATAATAGAAAACGCCCTTAAGAAAAATTGTCGAAAATTGTCGTTAAGACGGTCTTTTTCTCAGATTTTCCAAATTAATAATCCAACAATTCTATCATGACCCATTTCTTACTATTTTTTTAGTCTGTTTTTATACCTTCTTTTCTTTTTCTGAAGCACTTTTATAAAAATGGACACTGCTCGGCTGCGTTTTTCATTATTTCCATTTTATACATGATGATTTAGACTTTACGGGACATAATCTGCTGGTATTGAGGTATTTAGAAAAAACGGAAATTTATATAATAATGATTTTGTTATGTATAATAGTTATTTGTATATTATATAAAAGATACACCGATTTTTTAATAGGCCATTTTACAACTTTTTAAAATTTGCACTATAGACCTGATTCCGTTCCAACATCTGCGTCCTATTGAAAATTTGAAAGAAAAAACCAGACGCTACAAAACCACTCTTTCTGGTTTTGGACGCGCCTGGCCAATTCAGACTGTTAAATCTACTTTCGCTTTTTTATCTATTCTTGCTTTTTTCTATTTTCACTTTTTAGCTATTCTCGCTTTTATATTTACTTTCATTTTTATTCTATCTATATGCATTTTAATTTTTAATTATATATTTTATTTATCCCAGGCGTTACGCGTATATGCACCGCCTCCCCGTAATATCCGGCGCCCGTAATCGTCTGTACCGATACGTCGTTTAACAGCGAACGGTTATAAAAATGGACATGCCCGGCAAACACCGCGGCTACTGGGCTGCCTTTTGCAAATATCGCCTGCAACAGCTTGTCAGTTGCCGCGTTTGGCACGCACGCGCCCTCCCCCAGCAGCACACGGCACATCCCTTTTGAAGAAAGCCCCCAGATATCGTTTGCCTGCTGTTCCAGCGGCGAGTTTTCATACTGCGGCTTCAGCGGTACATGCAAGACCAAGATTACCGGCTTTTCCTGGCGCATAACCGGCAGCAGCGCTTTTACCGCACGTTTCGGAAACTGGTTGTTGCTGTCGTTAATGCCTGCCAAGATCAAATCGTCGTATTCATAAATTACGTATTGCTCTTTTGTCCCGGTCAGTTCCCGCAGCCTTGGGAAATAATCCCGATACGCTTTTTGGGAAAAATATTCCTCGCCATATTCAAAATCATGGTTCCCCGCAATATAAAGATGTGGCATGTCCAGCTTATCAAACTGTTTTTTCACAAAATCAATCGACGCATACATTGCAGAGTCGATAATATCCCCGGCAAAAACCGCCATATCTACATTTGTTTGGTTCGCATACGCAACCAGGTTTTGAAAGGTCTTTACCGCTTCTTTTTTACTCTCCTGCTCAAAGGCATGCCTCCGCCTGTCGGCTTTTTCCATTACCCCCGCGTCACGCGCGTCGCAAAGGCTGATATGCGTATCCGCAACCAGCAGAAAATCATACGTATTGCGAAGTCCCCCGATAGAAACCTGCTCTTGTAAAACCTGAATATCCCCAAAACTGTCTGCCCGTTTCGCCAGCAACACAAGCACTGCTATGCCGCACAAAATCGCACATGCCTGTAACAGCGGTTTTGCACCATTTCGATCTATACCATTTTCCATCCGCATTTTTTTCATCCGTATATTCCTGGATATATTCTTACATACATTCTTACATACATTCTTAATTCTTTCCATATATACTTTCTCCCTGCGTTTTTTATAAGGCTCCTGTTTGTTACTTTTCACGGGGTGGGGATATGCAGGATATACTATCAAAAGAAAAATAA